>CASBQJ010000282.1 GCA_949127705.1 Synechococcales cyanobacterium PMM_0085 | reverse complement strand
CCCCCTCTGCAAGGTCGTGTCGGTTGAGCGTTAAGGGTTGCGAGGAGCGCTGTGGTACATATTGCAGGGGCAGCGAGAGGGTTTGGCTTGCCTGCGCAGAGCGTGTATCGCGTTTGTTTTTTTCCTGTATTCTTTTATTCTCCCTGTTTCTCTAAATAGACTGCCATTTCTTCGACGTTGATGTCGAGGGCGCGAAGGTGGGGGTTGGTGGAGCGAAACAGTTCATCGCCGATGACGGCATCGTAGTCGTTGGGCGATCGCTCCATCGACGCTTCTGTAGGAGCCACTCGCAGAATTAGCGTGCCGTAGTATTTACTCAGCCTGGTGTTTTCTAGCACCACACTGCCGCCGTAGTCCCACTCAAAGCCGTAAAGCTGAAATGCGCCGAGTTTCTGCTGCAATTCGGCAAATGAGGTGCCAATGCCGATGCCTTCGGGGGTTCTCCAAGCAGAGCCGAAGTTCATGGCTCCTGCCACTGCCGTACGGGTTTCGTCTGTCCAAATTACCGTGAAGGTATTGGCAGCATCCCGGTTGACTACCGTACCGGGTTCTGTTTCACCCTCACCCATGCCAATATCTTGATCTGACAGGTTGGCCGCTCCGAATATTGGCTCTAGCGCTTGGCGAGTAGTCGTCCGCGTGACAGGGCCAATCCGATCGCCCGGAATCACAACGGTATCGCTTAGCTCGGCCTGGATACTTCTCTGAGCCGTGGTTTGAGGGGCGGCACTGGCAGAGGGAGAGGCGTTGGCTTGCCTGGGCAGAGCGCGTATCGCCCCCGTCGAAACACTGGGAATAGGCACAGCACTCGGCGCAGGCGCAGCGGCAATATCTGTATCCACGGCTGAGCAGCCGATCATCAGCAATAGTGGGAAAATAGTTAGAATAACAGCCGCATTACGCATTTCTAATATCCGTTTATTCATAATTATCTGGCCAATTCTAATGGATTTGTTCTGAAGATTTTAATGTTAATCAGAGACATTTAGAGACATTTGGCCTCACCCTTTGACTCTAGTACATCAAGACGGCGATCGCCCCCCTCCAGTTTCCCAACTGATCGCTGATTCGTTTCAGGCAGATTAAAAGTCAGGAAGGCTCGATCTAACCCCCGTTCTGCGAGGAATGAAGAGGATGTTTGAAAAGTTGGTTGGGCAGTAAAAAAGCTCACTCAGTGCAATCGGCAAATTGAGATGTGGGATGGGCGAAACGCCATTTTTTACGCCTTAGTAGAGGGGGTGCAATGGCGATCGCTACCGGGAAAAACAATAGAGCCATCGTCATAAAGCTTAGGACATGCTGGCGTCATTCCCGCGCAGATGGGAATGACAGGGAGGCGGCCTATTGATCATGGCTACTTGATCAGGGCTACCGCTATAAATGTAGAAATTAAATGTAGGATGGGTTAGCGCTGGCGTCGCGGATCAATCCCTTCATGGGCAAGGGTTACGCTCCGTTTTGCTGAAATGCCACAGGCTATACCCCCCACATCTTCTGAATCGCGGCTTATGTCTCAACGTGCTGTATTTCTCGATCGCGACGGCGTGCTAAACATTGAAGCGGGCTATATCTACCGCGTCGAAGATTTGCATTTGGTGCCGGGAGTAGCGCAGGCGGTGCGGCAGTTTAACGATCAGGGATTGTTTTGCTGTTTGGTGTCTAATCAATCGGGACCCGCACGGGGCTACTACCCGCAAAGCCATGTCGATGCCCTGCACGATCGCCTCTGTGATTTACTAAAACACGACGCCAACGCCCGCTTAGATGCGCTGCACTATTGCCCCGACTTGAGTCCGATGGAGGGCGGCATTGTCCCTGAGTTTACCCGCTGGACAACCTGGCGCAAGCCCAATACTGGAATGCTGGTTGCCGCTGCCTGGCAATACGATTTAGACATTCGCCGCAGCTTTATGGTAGGCGATAAGGCCACTGATGTAGACTTAGCGCACAATGCTGGCTGTACCGGGATTTTGGTGCAAACTGGCTATGGCGATCGCGTCCTCAGTGGCGACTATCAACACAAAACCCGACCCGACTATATTGCCCGCGACCTGCCAGACGCCGCCGATTGGATCACTCAGCAATTGGCCAATCAGGAACTCTACAGCAGCTCAAAAAAGCCATCATCTAGCTCATAGCCCAACATCTGCGTCATAAATTTGAGCTTAGTCGGGCTGCCGCTGCCGCGCTGCTGCATCCAGTCAGACGCCACAAATACCTTCTGCATCATGAATAGTTCCAGCGCTTCGGGGTTGTATTGAATACCCTCGGTGGAGCTGAACTGATGCGGCACCAGCATAGCAGTGTAGCGTCCCAGTTCTCCCGCTTCCCAATCCAACGCTAGCGGCAGCCACGGATAACGCGCATCGAGCCGGACAAACCACAGCCGAATTTCTGGAATTTCGGATAGCTCACGCGGATCACCCGGTTCACGCGGGTAATCAATGGCAAAGCTAATCTGCTGGTCGTGATCGCGGCGGGGTTGACCCGGTTGATTTGTGACTTGTTCTGCGGCCAGCCAGGTTTCAATGATAGCTTCAGCGGCAGTCAGGTCTAGCTGGTTGAGGGAGTCGGCGGTGAGTTGAATAACGAATGTCATCGGCTATGGGGGCGCTATGGGAGTCTGGCGATCGCAACATCTAAGGGGACAAATTGATCAGATGCAAGTCTTGAGTCGGGGCTTGGCACTGCCAATCCCTCCTATCTTTGGCACTGCCAATCCCTCCTATCTTGGGCTGCCAATCCCTCCTATCTTGGGCTGCCAAGCCCTCTTATCTAGCGTACGGCAGATTGAGCGCACCACTGAGTTAAGTCTGCCCGTGTTGACGGTTTCGTCTCCCCGAAACCTCTAATAGACAGTCTAGAGAACTATAAGGTAAAGTGGTAGTGAGTTCACTTTAGATCTCTGGCTGGTCATGATTCCGGCGTTGCTGAATGCAGGTATGAACCGCCAATATTTAACCTTACTGTAGGGGCGGTTCGCGAACCGCCCCTACGAAATTCATACCTCTAATCAGCAACGCCATTATTCCTACCAGTTAAATTCAGTAACGTCGCTAGAATGAAGCCAGTGTGCTTTGGACGTTTGTTTTTAGAAAACGCTGTAAAATTGCCGATCGAGATGAGGACGTGAGTATTGAGATATGAACAACGAAGCGACTGACAGAAAACCCATTCGATCGCTTGACGAAGCACTAGATCGCTGTCAGGCACTCGGAATGCGCCTGAGTAAGCAACGTCGCTTTGTTTTGGAGCTACTCTGGCAGCAGCAAGAGCATCTCTCTGCCCGCGAAATTTATAATCGGCTCAACCAGATGGGCAAGGACATCGGGCACACGTCGGTTTACCAAAATCTAGAAGCGCTTTCCGATGAAGGCATTATTGAATGCGTTGAGCGCTCCGATGGACGGCTATATGGCAATATCAGCGATCCCCATAGCCACGTTAACTGCATCGATACCCATCAAATTTTGGATGTGCATGTTGAGCTTCCGGCTGAACTCATTCAACACATTGAAGCGCAGACGGGCGTGAGAATTACCAGCTATTCAATTGACTTTTTTGGCTATCGGCAGCCCGAAGCCAGCTAGGCATAAAATCTGGACGTTGGAGACTTTGAAGCACGCCAACGTCTGAGCGATCGCCCTACCAAACAGTTCACAAATTGGCGATCGCCACAGGTTCTACGGCTTCTCCTAGCTCAAACCCAAACACCCTAGAATAAAAATACAGTTCCCCGTCCAATGCCCGTTTAATATTTTCGGCTTTGCGGAAGCCATGCTGCTCGCCGGCAAATAGGACATAGGCAACCGGTAACCCTTTGGCTTTGAGCGCGTCTACCATCATTTCGGCCTGGTTGGGCGGCACAATTTTGTCTTCATCGCCCTGGAAAAAGATCAGCGGGCACGACAGTTGCTCAATTGCATTGATGGGCGATCGCGCCTTATACAAATCCTCGCGTTCGGGGTACGGCCCAATCAACCCATCTAAGTAGCGCGACTCAAACTTATGGGTATCACGCGCTAGGGCTTCCAGATCGCTGACCCCATAAAGGCTAGCACCCGCTTTGAACACATCTCGAAAGGCCAGCGCGGCCAAGGTGGTATACCCGCCCGCACTGCCGCCATCAATGCAGAGGCGATCGCCATCCACCCAGCCTTTTTCGACTAGATACTGCGCCCCATTCACACAGTCATCCACGTCCACAATCCCCCAGTTGCCCTTCAGCCGCTCCCGATAATCGCGGCCATAGCCCGTGCTGCCGCCGTAGTTTACATCTAGCACAGCAATGCCGCGACTGGTCCAGTATTGAATGCTGGGGCTAAAGGTGGCGGCAGTGGCGGCAGTGGGACCCCCGTGGCTTTTGACCAGTAGGGGCGGGCGATCGCCTGTGGGTGCCGCGTAATCCTGGTTTTGGGGTGGGTAAAAGAAGCCGTAGGCGGTGAGGCCCTGTTCGGTAGGAAATTCGATCACCTGGGGCAGGGAAAGGTAGCCTGAGTCTACCGTCAGGTTGCTAGAGCGGCGCAGCTCGCTCACCGTTCCAGTTTGCAGATCGAGGCGGGCGATCGCGCTCGGTTGCGTGGGCGACCCGGCTCCAAACACGGCCATGCTACCCGCAATTTGCAGGCCGTCAATGCTGGCGTAGGGCGTTTCAATTTCTGTCAGTTCTAGCTTGACCGTATGCAGTCGCGCCAGATGCTGCACGCCGTCTTCTACGTAGGTACAAATTAGGCTCTGGGCAGACTCAAACCCATAGGTGGTCATGCCAAATACCCACAGCGGCAAGCCAAATTCGGCAGATTTGGGGCAGAGGGGTTCAATGCTGCCCGGTGCGGATGAGCCTGACGCAGAGGGTTCAGTGGCGGGGCGGTAGCAGTAAAGATTCCACCAGTGGTTGCGATCGCCCACAAAATAAAGCACCCCATCGGGCGACCATTCTGGCTGAAAGATCGATTCCTGCTTGCCGCCTGCCACTTGGATTGCCCTTGCCAATGTCCCATCTGCCTGCACATGAGCCACCCACAGTTCGGTGCCATCCCAGGGCATATTGGGGTGGTT
>CASBQJ010000281.1 GCA_949127705.1 Synechococcales cyanobacterium PMM_0085 | reverse complement strand
GAGCGTGAAGGTGAGAGCTATAAGCAGCTTCCCGAACACGACGAAACGTTGGATACAGCTGGTGGGTACACAGTAGATAAAGAAGGCTTGGCAAACAACTACGCTGTTGAGCCTGAGATGTATTATGAAGTCCCTGGCGATCTGCGCGCTAAGGAAGCAGCTGAAGCCGCAGCGCGAGCCCAAGAGTTAGCAGAAGTTAATGAGACCGACGAGACAGGCAAATTAACTGAAGAGGGCGATCGCCGGGGTAAAGGGGTAGGGATGATTTAACGGTTTAAGCTGCCCAATCTTGCTACTCGATTAATGGCATAAACTAGCAAACAGTGGTGAGCGCTCCGAGGAGCGCTCATTTTTGCATGGGCAGCGGGTAGAGGCGATCGCCTACAATTTATCTCTCCCAAGTCGTTAACGCTGAGTCGGCACAGTTATCCATCTATCAAAAGGGGTTTGTCGGTCTCCTCCTTTGGGCGTTATTCTGCTAAAGAGCCTCCTAGTAAATAATTTGAGGAACCTCTGTGGAATCTAGTCTCAAGCGGGCAGCAGACCTGAAGCAAGCATTGCTGGACTTTGTGCTAGATGCGGATGGCGCACTGGCAACGGCGCTAGAAAGCTTCAGTGCAGACCAATTGTCGGGTCCTCAGCAGCAGGGGATGAATTCACGAGAATTGGTAGTTCATCGGTTTTTGACGGAAGGTGTCGTCGATGCTGCTACGCCGATTGACTTGTTTTTGCAAGATCGAGCGAGTTTTTCGGATGGCGATCGCGCTTTAGTCCTCAGCTGGAAATCTAGCTTTGTCGGCCTTTTTGCCATCACTCAAGTCTTAGAGGATGGCGTTGAGGTGATGAACTGGATGACAGCTAAGCCCTATATTTTAAAGTCGGTTAACCCCGACGAATTAACGAAGCTATCTCGCCTGAAAGCTGGAGAGATGCTGCTTACCCAGATCGCTCCCTTCAATCTTGAAAGCTGGATGTTTTTCAGTCCTTATATCTCGTTGGGCAAGTTGGGCAAGCCTAAGCTGGCGATCGCCATTGGCAACTTCAAAAAAGCGCACAAAAAGCACCTGTACGGCGATGCGCCTGACCTATTAGAAGAAGCATGGACGTCAGTTGAAAAATATCATGATGAGTTTGTAGACTTTTTTGGTGCCGATCAAGTCACCCTATCTGGCTATCACCTCAGCAAAAAGTTTAAAGAATTTCAAGAAATTGCGCTGCAAAAAAGGCTTAAATCACTCTCCATTGATCCGAATCGATCGCTGGGCGACTTGGCTGATGCAGCAGGCTTATCAAATGCAGAAATCTCTACTGCTGCCGCTGCGGCGGGCATGGATACCAAGATAGTTTCTGACGTCTTAGCACATCCTGAGAAAGCTCAGATGGCTCCTCCTCAAGTAGAACTTCCGCCGCATCTAAAAAATGCTGAGCAAGTCACGGTGATGACCCATCCTCGCTGGGGGCAGCTGTTGCTCTCGACCTATGCGCCGTTCAAGACTCAGTTAGCACAACTCACTGAGTCAGATGCCGCCGACACCGCGATCGCGGCAAAGTCGGTGCGTCGCTACTTAGATGACCCGGAAATGAATGCCTTTGTTTGGCATCAGCTTGCTGAGGAATATCCAGCCGCCTTGGAGCGGCTAATTCAAGCGGTATGCGATCGCCCAGATTTTGTTTTGAGTAGCGATTTAGACGGGCTTCTGACAGAATATCATAAGCCTTTAGAGCCAGAATTACCCGAAATTGCCAGTGTGCCGCTGCATCTGCACAATTTGTTTCAAGAGGCTGTCTTGGAAGTTAACAAGGACAAACCCAAAGCTAAGGCTCCCGCAAAACAGTCGTTTGGGTTTAAGAAAAAAGCCTGACGCAAAAACCGGATTTTATGGCTTATGCCTTTCGGTTTTTCTAGTTCTCTCTCTTGATAGAAGAAGCGTTTAGTAGCCGCTGATATTGTAATTATATTGGTTGAAAACGTAGATTTCTCCAGGAGAATTGGACTATGAATATTATTGCATGGGTGATTTTGGGTGTCATCGCTGGCGCGATCGCTAAAGCAATTTATCCAGGCTCTCAAGGGGGCGGATTTTTGGCTACAACCCTACTAGGAATTATTGGTGCGTTCATCGGTGGTAGCCTGTACATATTTTTGAACACGGGCGCACTGCAACTCACAGCGGCTGGTCTTAGCATTGGGGGCATTGTGGTAGCAGTGCTAGGTGCCATGGTTGCCATCTTCTTGTGGGGCTTGTTGAATCGTAGCTCTGCCGTTTAGTTCGCTCGACAACTTCGACCATTTACAGACTCTCCTCACGCCAGGTCGAATTAATCCAAGCCAGCATCTTTTGGACAGATGCTGGCTTTTTCGTGTTTAGCTCTTAGGTGGGAAGCCCCGTGCTCTACCTGTAATCGGGTGAGCGTCGGTATGAAAGACGCGTGAGTGAGGGTGCATCCTCTGACCAATGCCAAAGGCGAGGTTTCGACGTGAGCTTCCGACCTGAGCGCTCAATCCGAAGGGCGCTCAGCCGAACGGGAAGAGGATAGTGCCCGAAGGAACACACTATCTTCATGATTGATAAGCGCTGAAATGTACATAGAGACTACGTTTCAAGTTATAGTATCAATGGTCGATGACCCACCCGACTTCTCGAACAGACAGGCTATGTAGCGGTTGTACGCTTGCCACAGAAAGAAAAGAGATCGGGGAAGGAATACGCCTAGCTGGTATGCCATTGCAGTAAATCCAAGGTGTGTTGTACGAGTAAAATCAAACTCCTTGGGGCGCAGGGAGTCTGCCTGGTCACTGTCACGAGATAGTGGAAGAGTCAGTAGCGGTGTGTTGCTTGCAAGCATTGCCTAAAACCTCTAGACGCGGTGTAAGACCAAAATCATTCTTGAATGGTGGAGGCAACGGCGGATGAAACAGGAAGCCCGCTCTCTATCGCTTGCGATGAGAGTCGGGTATGTCACATTTTGTAAGGACACTTAATATTGTGGACACACTCAGCCATGCCAGTTCAAAAAGGTGATTTCGTTCGAGCGATTCGAGCCAAGTTAGAAGGCAGTTTAGAAGCGGCGGCCAGCGATCGCCGGTTTCCGCCCTACATTTTTGAAACCAAGGGCGAAATTCTAGATGCCAAGGGCGACTACATGTTGGTGCAGTTTGGTCATGTGCCGACGCCCAATATGTGGCTGAGGGCTGATCAATTGGAAAAGTTTGAGTAAATCCGCTCGGTGGGAAGTTTGATCGCTTACGCTACGCTAACGTAGTCTCTCGATACCTCTACAGACGTGCGATCGCCGCTTCCCTACCATGAGTTTCACTATGAATCCACCCTCCAAAACGCTCAATGCTTGCACTCCTACGCGTGTGGCGGTTATTGGTGCAGGCAATGTGGGGGGAACGCTGGCGCAGCGGATTGCCGAACGAAATCTGGCAGATGTGGTGCTGCTCGATATTTTGGCGGGTCGCCCTCAGGGTCTAGCGCTCGACTTAATGGAAGCGCGCGGCCTAGAGGGGCACGATCGCCAAATTCGGGGCACCGACAACTATGCAGACACGGCGGGTTCAACCATTGTGGTGATTACGGCCGGGTTGCCGCGCCGACCCGGCATGTCGCGAGACGATTTGCTAAAAACTAATGCCCAGATTGTGGTGTACGCCGCCAAGGAAGCGATCGCCCATTCTCCCGATGCTATCTTAATTGTGGTGACCAATCCGCTAGATGTGATGACCTACATGGCGTGGCAAGCCAGCGGGTTGCCGCCAGAGCGGGTGATGGGCATGGCAGGTATCCTAGACTCTGCCCGGTTTCAGACATTTATTGCGCTGGAGTTGGGCGTGTCCACGGCTGATGTCAGTGCCATGGTGCTGGGCAGTCACGGAGAGCTGATGGTGCCACTGCCGCGCTATTCCAGCGTCAACGGGATTCCGATTACCGAATTGCTGGATGCCGCCGCGATCGCCCGCCTAGTCGATCGCACCCGCAATGGCGGTGCCGAAATTGTTGAACTGCTGCAAACGGGCGGGGCTTACTACGCGCCAGCTTCGTCTGCTTGCACCATGGTCGAAACCATTTTGCAGAATAAATCTCGACTGCTGCCGATCGCCGCCTACCTGCGGGGTGAATATGGGTTAAACGATGTGTTTATTGGGGTTCCGGCTCGGCTTGGCTGTGGTGGGATAGAAAG
>CASBQJ010000280.1 GCA_949127705.1 Synechococcales cyanobacterium PMM_0085 | reverse complement strand
CCGTAGCAGAGGGTGTGAGACCCCGCCGCCCTCGTCGGACAGCGGCGCAACAGCAGGCAGAAGCAGAGGTCAAACTGTCAGCAACGCCAGCACCTGTTTCTGCCCCTGACGTGCAGCCGGTGCAACCGGACGCTGCCGATTCCACCCCAGCCAAGCGCAAAACTGGTCGCCCCACTTCAACCCGCGCCAAAACTGCGACTAAGGCCACACCTGTAGCGTCTCCAAAGGCCACCTCTACGCCTCGAACCACCGCTTCGCGCCCTCGCAAACAGAAAGCTTAGTCAGCTAGTCGGATCTAGATCGCGATCGCGGCGGGTTGTGGTGCGGGGTGAGGAACGGTAATCGGGTGAACGAGTAAGCTTTGATTAATACATTGCTAAACATTGCAAAATCCCATCGGCAGGCAGGGATATCTTGCATTGATGTCCGTTGCCCTGAATAATGAAGCCTAATCAGGCTAAACATTTGTTTGACGACTGACTCCCTTCAGCTAGGTCAGCCTAATTTTATCTGACCTCCCTCATCACCTTTCTAGGAGGCTCCATGACCCATCGTCCGATCATTCTTGGCATTGTCGGTGATAGTGCTGCTGGTAAAACAACTCTGACTCGGGGTATTGCCCAAGTGCTGGGTGAAGACAATGTCACGGTCATTTGTACAGATGACTATCATCGCTATGATCGCAAACAAAGAGCCGATATGGGAATTTCTGCCCTGCATCCTGACTGCAATTATCTGGATATTATCCAGCAACATTTAGGTTTGCTGCGCACCGGACAACCCATCCTCAAACCAATCTATAACCATACGAGTGGTGTGTTTGATCCGCCCGAATATATTAAACCTAGTAAGTTTGTGATTGTGGAAGGGCTGCTGGGGTACTCTACGCGGGGAATGCGCGATAGCTACGATGTCAAAGTGTATTTGGCACCCCCCGAAAGCCTGCGAACCGCGTGGAAAGTGAAGCGAGATACGCGAAAGCGAGGGTACACTGAGGCACAGGTGCTAGAACAGCTGCATAAGCGTGAAGCTGACTCAGATGCATTTATTCGGCCTCAGCGGGAATGGGCAGATGTGGTGGTGAGTTTTTATCCATCTACTAATACTAGTAATCAAGACGATCTATTGTTAGACGTGCGGTTGGTGCTGCGTCCAACCATCCCTCATCCTGATTTCAGTACGATTTTGCATGCCAATGGGAATCATCTGGGTTCGGCGGTGCGGTTAGAGCTTGATCGAGATATGGGTAAGCCCGTAGATGTGTTAGAAATTGATGGTCAAGCGACAGAGAAACAAGTTCACGAATTGGAGCGTATGCTCTGCAAGGAAGTTCCCTATTTGGGGCAGTTTTGTAGTCTGGAAGGGAACCCTGGGCTTGGCAAAATTGTAGGCACCACGGGGGAAACACTTCAGAGCTACCCTCTAGCGATTACACAGCTGCTGATTACCTATCACGTCCTCAAGGCTATTACTTTCTAAAAGCTGGGTTCGCTTTAGTGCTCCAGTGGCGATCGCCCGTTCGACGGCGGAGGCAAGCCGCTCTCGGTCGGCGGGCACAAATTTTTGTAAGAGCTGCTCGAAGCTGGGTGCAGGTAAGGCTGGATCACACCCGTAAAGCCGGAACACTTGAGCTGACCAAATATTTTTTTGAGTCGCAATCTCAAATTCCCAATTGCCGATTTGCGCCACCTGCTGAGAGTCATCGCCCCCTGGAGAGGGGTGGGCTGGAACTCCGGACTCTGAAGTGGAAAAGGGGCGATCGCTCACGTCACAAAAAGAAGAACAGCTCAAAAACGAATGTGACCGAGTTGGGTAGGACAGGGCAATGCCATGTCCCTACATTTAATTCATGATCACAACAAATAAATTCCTGGGTAGGGACATGGCACTGCCATGTCCTTTGCTGGGTGGGTCTCATTCTCCCTTTAAATTTGTCATAAACTCTCTCGGATTTTTGCACACCTAGCTAGAAAAAATTAAGCTTTTAATGATTATTGTGCCTACAGATATTGGCAGGTCATCATTCTCGGTTCCACATGCCCTAACGGCACATATCCTCATTAATCATGTCGCAATTAATACCGTTCTAACAGCAGCGTTACTTCTGCCGCTAAATCCATTGCGTTCAATGCATTCCACTCGGCTTGGCGCACTGCCAAAAATGCAGTTGCCAGGTCTGAACCGAGCGCCTTGAGTAACACGGGATTTTGACGCAGGTGGGCGATCGCCTCTCCCAGGTTGAGCGGCAGACGATCGATGTGGCGCTGCTGGCGTTCTGCCTCCGATAGGTGGCCTGGATCCATGGTAACGGGTTCTCCTGGCAATCGCTTGCGCCCAATCCCGTCTAGCCCAGCGGCGATCGCCCCTCCCAAGGCCAGGTAAGGATTGGCCGAGGCATCCACCGTTTTCAGCTCAAAATGCGTGGGGCTGGGAGGCGTCGGGTTGGTGGGCACCCGCACGGCCGCCTCGCGATTATCGACGCCCCACGCCCGAAAGGCACCGCTCCAAAAATGCGGTTGCAGGCGGCGGTAGGAATTAGGGCTGGGGGTGGTCAGCGCCATCAGAGCGGGCAGGTGATCGAGCACACCGCCAATAAAAAACAGGGCAGGTTTAGATAATCCCTGGACTCCATCCGCCTCGGACGTAATATTGTGCCCGTCTTGCCACAAACTCAGGTGCAGGTGGCAGCCGCTCCCAGCCTGGTCAGCAAAAATTTTGGGTAAAAATGAAGCGGTTAATCCATGGCGCAGAGCCACCCCCCGCACCGTTTCTCGGAAGGTAATTTGCCAATCTGCGGCCTGCAAGGCATTGGTATAGCGAATCGAAATTTCGTGCTGGCCGTGCCCCGACTCTGGATAGTAGCGCTCGACCGGAATCCCCTGAGCCAGCAGCGCCTCAGTGATATCGTCAATCACCGCCTGGTTGATATTCATCCCCAGCGTTGAGGCAAATAGGGTCTGATCGACCGGAACTTTTTCGCCATTGGCGTTGGTCTTTAACAAATAAAATTCGTTTTCAAAAGCAGCTTTGATCTGCAACCCGGCTTGCTGTGCCTGGGCGATCGCCCGCTGTAGAAATGCCCGTGGGCACAGATCCCACGGCTGCTGATGCAGCCGCATGTCTGCCATGACGCTGGCGTGCCCTGGCGCGTAGGGCAACCGTTGCAGCGTGCTCCAGTCGGGCACCAGCCATACCTCCCCCACAGGGCCAAGGCCGCTGTCGGGGGCGATCGCGTCTGCCATAATCGGCACGGCTTGTTGAGCCATGGAGATGCCAATCCCATCGGTGTAATTTTCTTCCAAAAAGCCGACATGAAAGGCTTTGGCTCGAATTAAATTGGCGTTATCGCACCAGAGCAGTCGCACAAATCGAATGCCATTTGAGTCTAAGAATTGGGCAACGGAGGATAATGACGGTAGCGGACTGCCCATGGCGTTGCTAAAAGTGGAGACGGTAGTTGGATCTGACCCTGAGTCGATTAAACCGCAGATTGTGTGCATCCACGTCAAGATCCACAAGATCCGCCGAAAGCGTTGCACAATTCAAAAAATGGTATAACCGTTTTCTGCCGACATGATCGAGTGCCTTGCTAGGATGGCCTTTCCGTTCAATAATTTTGACAGGCTATTTCCGGAGATCCATGACAACGCTACTACGGTCTGAGGAGCAACTACCTGACGGGCAACAGCCTGGGGCGCACGTATCGGGGGCGCACGTATCTGAACGGGCAGAGGTGGCGGCGGGAACGGTTGAGCGCCCCTATCTCTCGGTAGTGGTGCCGATTTATAACGAGGTCGAGAGTTTGCCGCGATTGGTCGAGGCGATCGCCTCTGTGTTGCGCCCTAGCGGCATGGTCTACGAAATAGTCTGTGTAGACGACGGCTCTAACGATGGGTCTGGCGACCTGCTGCGGCAGCTGGCGCAATCTCGCAGCGATTTGCGGGGGGTGCTGCTGCGGCGCAACTATGGCCAAACCGCCGCCATGTCCGCCGGGTTTAACCATGCCCAAGGCGAGGTGATTGTGTCGCTAGATGGCGATTTGCAAAATGACCCAACCGACATTCCCATGTTGGTGCACAAGTTGGAAGAAGGGTATGACCTGGTCAGCGGCTGGCGCAAACAGCGGCAAGATGCTGCCCTGACTCGGCTGCTGCCCTCCAAAATTGCCAACTGGCTGATTGGTTGGGTCACGGGGGTGAAGCTGCACGACTACGGCTGCTCGCTCAAGGCATATCGCTCAGAGTTGCTGATGGATATGAACCTTTACGGCGAGCTGCACCGCTTTTTGCCGGCATTGGCCTTCATTGAAGGGGCACGGATTACGGAAGTGCCGGTGCGCCACCATGCGCGGCAGTTTGGCCAAAGCAAGTATGGGCTGGGGCGCACAGTGCGGGTGGTGATGGACTTGGTCACCATTGCCTTTATGAAAAAGTTTTTGACTCGCCCCATGCATGTGTTTGGGCTGTGGGGGATGAT
>CASBQJ010000279.1 GCA_949127705.1 Synechococcales cyanobacterium PMM_0085 | reverse complement strand
GGCGCTGAGGATTATGCCCCCTGTGCCCTCCCGAACCACTGTCGCCCGCCACCAAGAAGGAAAACTCTGATTCCTCTGATTGCCCATCGTCCATCACAAATCGGGTCTGGTCGATGCTGCGATCTTGAATCACTGGATCTTGCCAGCGCACCCGCTGCTGCATTTTGCGAATCTTGTCAGAGATCGGCGGTTCAGAAATCAGTTTTAGCGCCACATTTCTTAATATTAAGAGAACAATGCAGCCTTATTTTACTGAAAAAGTGATTGTTTGACGCATCTATCTCAGTGGCATCAGTGGCAGTTTTAGCTAAATTAAAGGGCAAAAACATAGACTTTACTCTCTTGCTGACTGTGCTGCCGATAGATCTCGTTCATCACCATAGCGGTGGAAGCCCGCAGATAGCGAACGGTACCAGCCGTGTCAACGTCAAAGCCCCGCCGAGATGGCAGGGCAAACGTGATAAGACAGGCGATCGCCACCGTTGGGCATCACCTGTCGTCATGAGGCGCTAGAGCCTCGGAAGCTCTAATCGATGGGTTTAGGCGGTAGGAGGAACTCTAGGACATCTTGGATGTTGATCCTCTGATCACCGTCATGACCCGGCTCATCCTCTGATACCCAGTCCCTTAACCGTTGGGACAACTCATCTAAAGAATCGACTGAGACCCCTTCATCAGACGCTTCTAGAACGTTTCCATCAATTAGCCGCTGTATCACCATCACATTTGTTCCTAACCGTTCTGCCGCCTGACTGTTAGCGATGAATTCATCCATTCCTAGTCTTCCTTCTATTGCGCTTAGATATATCTGGTACCTTTTCAACGGTACGCCCTCACTCGTATTCTCAATTCTGCCTTCGGAGTTAAGTTACTTGGACGATACCTAACTCGCATGATTGCATCTTTTTTACGGTGGGCCTGGGGGCTGATTGCGAGAAGGAATGTTGCTGAGCTTTATATCCGGCTGTAGGTAATTTACGATCTGATACTTAAGGGACTGATACCTAGAGTGCCCACGACGCAGGGCTGAGTATTTCATGGATGTCTCGACACATTGGGCGATCGCTCATTGGGTAACCGCTGCAAGCTATTTTGCAATTCCGCTACAAATCATTGTGCTATTGATTCGGCTGCGGGCAAAGTTGCCACGGCAGTTTTGGCCTGTATGTGTTCTGTTTGCAGCATTCATTTCTACGTGCGGGACTTATCATGCGATCGCGGCCTTCTCACTACCCCATGCCGCCGGATTGCACCTGATAGGTTTAGACGTGATGGCGATCGTGAGTGCCATCACCGCCGTTTACCTAATTCCCGTTTGCAGCAACGCCTTCATGTACATTAAGGAATCTGAGAATCGGCAGATAGAATTGGTGCGGACACAGACGCTGCTTGAGTTATTTTTTAACAACTCACCAGTGATCGCTTACGCCAAAGATAATCAGTCGCGGATGCTGTTTTACAACAAGAAATTAGCAGAGCGGTTTCAAGTATCGCAGGAAGAATGGATAGGGCGACGTGACAATGAGTTTCTGCCAGAAGCTGAAAGTAATGCGGTGATGGAGAACGATCAGCAGGTGCTGCGTACCGGGTTTCCACTGGAGACGATTGAGGAAATTACTACACCTGACGGGCGATCGCGTTACTGGCTCAGCCACAAGTTCTGGTTCGTTGATCCGCAAACTCATCAACAATGTGTAGGTGGGATATCGATTGACATCACAGACAGGCAGGAAATACAGCGATCGCTAGAGAGCGTAAATCGAGAGTTAGAGGCCAAAAAAGCAGAGGTGCGGGTGCTTGACGAAATGGCATCCGCGCTGCAATCCTGCAATACCAAAGATGAAGCCTATCAGGTTATCTCCCTTGCAGTGAAGCGCTTATTCAGCGATACCAGCGGGGCAATCTACATTCTTGACAGCTCCAAAAGTTATGTGCAGTCGGTCGAGGCGTGGGGTGATGAGATAGAGGAAATCTTTGCCCCTAATAGCTGCTGGGCAGTAAGACGTGGGCAGATAAACGTCGTCGAGCCATCAGAGCCAGGACTAACCTGTGGGCACCTATCGATACAGGCACTAACCAAAGCTAATTTATGCAGTCCGTTAATCAGTCAAACTGAATTAATTGGCATCCTTTACATTCAGCGGGCGGCAGGATTTAGCGAAGCCGAGATAGAAACAGTACAAACGATTGCCCGTCATGCGTCGTTAAGCCTCAATAGCCTGGAGCTAAAACAGAGTTTGCTCAATCAGTCAAACGTTGATGCGCTGACTGGGCTGTTTAACCGCCGCTACATGGAGTTAACGTTAGACCGTGAGTTTGCCAAGGCCGAACGTAACATGCAGTCGATCGGGATGATCTTTTTAGACTTGGATTCGTTCTCTGCCGTGAACAACAATTATGGGCATCTGGCCGGTGACAAGGTACTGCGCGAAGTTAGCCAAATTGTCAAAGGTGCCGTGAGAGCCAGTGACGTTGCAGCCCGAAACGGCGGCGAAGAGATAGTAGTGGTACTCCTTGAGTCGGGTCTGTCTGCCACTGTGGCTAAGGCAGATTTGATCCTGGAGCGTATTCGATCTCATTTTGTGGACTACGAAGGGCAGATAATTAGCGTCACAGCATCGGCAGGCGTAGCAATGTATCCAGAGAATGCTCCTACATGGCTGGCTTTGCTCAAAACTGCTGATGCTGCCATGTATCGAGCCAAGGCGCGTGGCAAGGATAGGGTGGAAGTCTACCGTAGTGCTCCTGCTGAAATCGTAGAGCGTTAGGGGCGATCGCTGTCTCTCGAATCAACTATTCAAATCAAGATCAAATCTCACGACCAAATCAGGAATACTGCTAGCTTTAATTGGGCTAATCAAGCGCTGGAAGGGAGCGATCGCATGTTCTAGCTAGAGCTGACTTCATCTCCTAATATCATTGCCAGCAGTGCCTTCTGTGCATGCAGCCGATTTTCGGCTTCATCCCAAACGCGAGATTGAGAGCCTTCGATCACCGCGTTGGTAATTTCCTCTTCGCGGTGAGCGGGCAGGCAGTGCAGGACGATTGCCTGGGGATCAGCATGGCTCAGCAGTGCGTCGTTCACCTGGTAGGGCTGAAACACGGGCACCCGGCTGGTGGCCAACTCTTCTTGTCCCATGCTGGCCCACACATCTGTATAAATTACATGGCTCCCTTTGGCGGCCAGATAGGGATCATCCGTCAGCAAGATCTCGGTGCGATCGCTGGCGATCGCCTTTGCCTGTGCCACGAGCGCCGGATGGGGTTGGTAATCAGGCGGAGTGGCAACCCGGATGTTCATGCCGACTAGGGCACAGCCCAAAATGAGCGAGTGCGCCATGTTATTGCCATCCCCCACGTAGGTCAACGTTAACCCATCAAAACTGCCAAATTCTTCCTGCACTGTCAGCAGGTCTGCTAGCACTTGGCAAGGATGCTCCCAGTCGGTGAGGGCGTTGATTACCGGAATTTTGGCATAGTGGGCAAAGGTTTCAATTTCCTTTTGCTCAAACGTGCGAATCGCCACAATGTCCAAGTAACGGTCTAACACCCGTGCGGTATCGATCGTGGGTTCACCCCGGCCAACCTGCGTTGAGCTAACGTTGAGATCAATCACCTGCCCGCCGAGCTGATACATGGCCACCGAAAAGCTGACGCGAGTTCGGGTAGATGCCTTTTGAAAAACCAGCCCCAACACCTTATCGCAGCGAATTTTAGTTCGCCCTGCTTTCAGATCTGCTGCCAGCTCTAACAGTGCCTGCACTTCTTCGGTGGTCAGGTCTGCCAAGCTAAGTAAATCGCGCCCTTTCAACGACACTGTGCTCATCGCTGCTGCCCAACGTAAAACTGCCCATCGTCAGAATAAAACACTATCACAGGAGATTGGCTCGTGCGGCAGAGTGAGCTACGAATTTATACTCTAGTTTTTTTCTTAGGCCGCAATAGCTTCTGACATTCGACTGCCCAAAAGCCGATGGTGCTCACTCCCAGGCAAATTAATAGCTCTTGTCCGGTCAGCGGCTGAGTTTGCAACAGCTGCTGTAGCCACGGCACAAAAATCACCGCCATTTGTAGCCCAAAGGTCAGCAGCACTGCACCCAGCATGGCCTTGTTGCTAAATAAGCCTCGGCGCACAATCAGGTCGCGCTCTGACCGCATGGCCAGCGCCAACCACATGCGGGAAAACGCCAGTGTAGCAAACACCATGGTTTGCCAGTTTTGCCAGCCCTGCCTCTGTGCCCAGTAGCCCAGCCCTAAAAAGACCAGCCCCATCAGCAGACCCACCCACACAATGTCGCGTCCCACTCCTCGGCTGAACACACTTTCTTTCGGTGGATAGGGCGATCGCTTCATCACATTTTCTTCGGCGGGTTCAACGCTGAGGGCGAGCGCCAATAGCCCATCGGCTAGGAGGTTAATCCATAAAATCTGAATTGGTTTTAGCGGTAGCGGCAGTGCCAACAGCGGAGCCAGCAGCATGATCACCACGCCACTGACGTTGCCCGTCAGGCTATAGCGAATGAACTTGCGAATATTGTCATAGATCACGCGTCCTTCTTCGACCGCCGCCACGATAGTCGAAAAGTTATCGTTCAGCAATACCATGTCGGCTGCCTCTTTGGCCACATCGGTGCCGGTAATACCCATGGCGACGCCGATGTCGGCTTTGCTGAGGGCAGGGGCATCATTCACCCCATCTCCGGTCATTGAGACAATTTCGCCGTTGTTTTTCAGCGCTTCAACAATTTTTAGCTTCTGCTGTGGCGATACGCGGGCATAGACCGAGACGCTGCTGACTTTTTCCTGTAGCTGGGCTACCGACAGTTGGTTGAGCTGCTGCCCAGTTAGATATTCACCGTTGGTCGAAATTGTTAGCTCTTCGGCAATATGGCGCGCCATCAGAGGATGATCCCCGGTAATCATCACGGTGCGAATGCCCGCTTCGTGGCAGGTTTGGACGGCAGCTTTGGCTTCGGGGCGGGCGGGATCTAGCATCCCGACTAACCCAGCCATGACCAAATTTTGCTCTATGGTAGCCTCAGTGCCAGGAGCAGGCAATTCGTCTAACAGCCGGAAGGCCACGCCTAACACACGGGTGCCAGTGCTGGCTAATTTGTCGTTATCGTCTTGCACTTTTTGGCGATCGCTATCCCCTAGCGGTTCAATCTGGTCATGATCCCAAAAATGACTAGATAGTTCCAACAGCCCACCGACTGCTCCTTTGGTCAGGGCAATGTAGCGAGCCGGTGGCAGGGCAGAAAGGCTAGTAATTAATCTGCCGACATCGCTATTCCAGGTGCGATCGCCCAATTCGTGAATGGTCGTCATGCGCTTGCGGTCTGAGTCAAACGGCGCTTCGGCCACCCGGGGCAGCAGCGCCTCCAGCGCTTCTTTCCCTAGGCCGAGGCGATCGGCTGCCACTACCATGGCAATTTCTGTGGGATCACCCAGGGCTTTGGTCGCAGTGCCGCTTTCTGGATCGCTTGCTTGCACTAGGGCGTTATTGCACAAGGTGCTCCCCACCAGCGTCAGTGCCATAGGCGACTCTAACGGCGTGCCCTCACCGGGCTTAAAGATCGATTTTTGGCCATCTAGCCGCGAGGTCACTTCTGCAAACGACTCGCGTAACTGCACCTGCTGCCCTGCCAGCGCCAAAATAGTCACCGTCATTCGGTTTTCGGTAAGCGTGCCTGTTTTGTCGGAACAGATGGTTGTCACCGAACCTAGCGTTTCTACCGCAGGCAGTTTGCGGATCAGCGCATGTCGTTTTAACATTCGCCGGGACCCAATGGCCAGGGCAATCGTCACCACCGCAGGTAGCCCCTCCGGAATAATAGCGACCGCCAAACTCACGGCGATCAAAAACAGTTCCGGCACATCGCCGCCCTGAACAAACCCAATCACAAAAATTACGGCCACTAGCGCTAGTGCCACCATTGCCAGCCGTTGACCCAAAAAGTCTAGGCGTTTTTGCAGCGGGGTTGGCTCACTTTCGACCGATTGAATCGAGTCGGCAATTTGCCCTAGTTGGGTTTCCATCCCTGTAGCCGTCACCACGCCTTTGCCGCGTCCGTAGGTGACTACAGTGCCCATAAAGGCCATATTGCGGCGATCGCCCAACGGTAATTCATCGCCAGCGATCGCGGCTACATGCTTCTCAATCGATTCCGATTCGCCCGTAAACGCCGCTTCTTGCGTACGCAGATTGGTACTTTCCAATAGCCGACAATCGGCGGGTATTTGGTCGCCGTCTTCCAACTGCACCACATCGCCCACCACTAGCTCACGGGCTAGCACCTGATCCCACTGCGCCTCTCGCCACACCCGCGCCTTGGGTACAGCCATCTTCTTCAGCGCGGCAAACTCTTTCCCAGCGCGATACTCTTGCGTAAAGCCCAGCACCGCATTAAACACAACGATCGCCATAATTGCCAGGGCATCTTCAAAATCGCCCAGCAGTGCCGATGCCGCCGCCGCCACAATCAGCACAACCACTGCTGTGGCCTTCAGTTGATCCCACACCATCAGCCAGGGGCTTTTTAGGGATGGCTCTGTCAGCTCGTTTGCCCCGTTTTGAGCCAGTCTGCGTTCTACTTCGGCATGACTTAGCCCAGTTGTATCAGAGGTGCCGAGTTTGGCTAAAACTTGCGTTACGTCTTGTTGGTACCAGTCGATCATTAGGGTTTAATGCTGTTGTAGCGCCTTGCGCTGAAGGTTGGAGGGGGGTGCTAATCGTGAAATAGGTGCTAATCGTGAACTGCAAGGGGCTAAAAGTCAGCCCAAAGTAGCTGCTCCTCTCGAACAACTCACCCTTAAGAGTAAACCACATAGCTCGCCAATCGCGACTACACCGCAGGTTTGAGTTTGATTAATTGATCCTGAGGATGCTAATGAGGAGCCGCAGCCATCAGGACAGGAATCTGCTGTAAAAAGTTTTTGAGTAAGTGTTTGCCTTCTAGCGTCAGAATGCTTTCTGGATGAAACTGCACGCCTTGGATATGGGGATATTGGCGGTGGCGCACGCCCATGATGGTGCCGTCGTCTACCCAGGCGGTAATTTCTAGTGTGTCGGGGCAGGTGGGGCGATCGATTACCAGGCTATGGTAGCGGGTTGCCGTCATCGGATTAGACATGCCCTCAAACACACCGACGCCTGTGTGATGAACTTGGGACGTTTTGCCATGCATCAGCTCCTGCGCCGCTGTAATGGTGCCGCCAAATATGAGGCCAATGCCCTGATGCCCCAGACAGACTCCCAGTAATGGAATGGTAGGGCCGAGCTGTCGAATTACATCGGGCGAGATCCCGGCATCTTCTGGGCGGCCAGGACCCGGTGAAATGACGATCGCATCGGGCTGCAACTGCCGAATTTCGTCTACGGTGATTTGGTCATTGCGAACCACCCTTACTTCTTTTGCCACGGGTAGCTCTGCGCCTAACTCACCCAAATATTGCACTAGGTTGTAGGTAAAGCTGTCGTAGTTGTCGATTACAAGAAGCATGAGCGGTGGTGGCCAAGGGTAAGGAGTAACAGAAAAGCACTTATGAGAAGCACCTATGACTTTAAACCACTACAACTATAAAATAGAAAAATAGTTGAACTGAGCCGCCATCAGCGTGAGCAAGGGTGGAAATAGGAGAGACCCTGCAACCAAAACGGCGGCGATCGCGGCCATTAAAACGGCTCCAGCGGCGCAGTCTTTGGCTGTTTTGGCTAGCTCGTGATAGGTTTGCTTGACGGTTAAATCGACGACGGATTCTAGGGCTGTGTTCAGTAGCTCCATCGTGAGGACTAAGCCGCTCGTTAGTCCAATGATGGCAATTTCGACCCGATTTAGCTGCAAGAAAATCGCTAGGGCGATCGCCGTACTGCCGACTAGTAAATGAATCCGAAAGTTACGCTGAGTATGAAACGCGTAGCTCAAACCTGCCCAGGCGTACTTGAAGCTAACGAGAAGGCTGGGAGCAATTTTCCACGCTAGCTCTCGGTTGGGCTGAATAAATGCCTTATGAGGTGAAGCACCAGGATGAGGTGAGGAGCCAGGAGGACTAAGTGGAGTCTCAGTTGAAATGGGTTGAGTCATAGCCAGGTGGTCACATAGGGGACAGAAAATGATACGGAAGCGACGTGGAGAACAAAGGACTATTACGGCAGTCGGGT
>CASBQJ010000278.1 GCA_949127705.1 Synechococcales cyanobacterium PMM_0085 | reverse complement strand
GGGTTTGATAAACGTTTTCGGTTGTCAGCGTCCAAATCGGATGATGAGAGGTCATGGGCAATATCCAAGCTGGAACTCATCAAATCTTAGAGCGACTTCTCATCCGTTGGATCTCCCTCAAAAGGTTGAACCCCAGTCACTGGATAGTTGTCGTCACTGGGATTGAAAATCCGGAACGCTGCACTAAAAATATAGCGGATGACTTGCTGAGGAATGATAACAAGAGCGCGAATGATATTCTGGATTGTTCTATCGGTAGACATAACAATTTCTCTTGTTGGGAAACCTTGGGGATCACTCAGGAATTATAAACAAGGTCTATAAAAAATTGGTATCTTAGAGGATGTTTTAAAAGTGATCGGCTGTGCTTTTAGGTACCGAGTGATCCCCCCTAACCCCCCTTAAAAAGGGGGGAACCGGACTTAAAGTCCCCCTTTTTAAGGGGGATTTAGGGGGATCGATACCGTTTTGCTACCAGCAATCGGACTTTTAAAACATCCTCTTAGCTCTGCTGCCACTCCCTAGCTTCGAGTTCCTTCTGGGGCAGCAATAAAGTGGCTTCAATTTCTGAGCGAATCGTCGCGGTCACTTCACAATTGCTATGGAGACAGTCCAGCAATAGCTGGTTGGCCGAGTAATAGCGCTGCAAGACCTGCTGTTGCTCTGGGCTAAACTGCCAATTTTGATCCAGATGCCGATACTGGGCGATCGCCTTCCTCAGCTTTTCTTCCCAAGTAGCATGGTGTGCCTGCCACCAGGTCTGAAACCGTTTTTGGTTTTGCTCAGCTTTGGGCACCTGATTTTGGAGCTGTTGCAGAGATTTGTGGAGACCCGCATCTAGCACCGTCCCCAGAATATTGCTGAGGGCGTCGCTACACAGATGGGCATGGGCAAAGTCTGGGCTTTGGCCGATCGCACATTTCAGCAGCAGATCATCTAACGCAACATCTAGAAACATTCCTTGGTCAAGGGTGCAGGCGATCGCAAAGTCAGCCGCCTGATGGGGCATTTTAGCCAGCGCCAGATAGAAGGCGCGCACCGCTGCCTCTCTGTTGGCGGCTGGGAGCTGCGATTTTTGGCTTGCCCACTTCAAAAACTCTTGCAGATAGGGGTCTTGAGCCACCAACGCATCAATCTGTTGCTTCATCAACTGCATCAGCGAGTCGGCGCTGCGCAGCATCGTTGCCGTCAACAAAAAGATTTCATGCCAGTGCGGGTCGGTCAGATGACTCACCAGCCCGCCCAGCGCCTGCTCTAGTGCCTGGAGGTTGTGGCTGGCAACAATATTGCGCGCCGTGAAATATTCTTGAAATGCCAGATACGAGAAAGAGAAAATCCCCCGCGCTCGTTCGCTCAGCAGCCCATGCTGGGACTCGATCGCCTTCAGCACCGCTTCACTTTCAATCTGTAGCTCTCCAGTATCTGTCGAAGCATTGGGCAGATGTCTGATGTAGTCCTCAATATGTTGCTCAACCACCCGCTGCTCAAAGAAATACTGACCGTCCTCAAACGTAACTGCGGCAAGCTGGCTCAACAGCTTTAGCTTTTGAGGCAATAAAAGTCCTTGATAAATCTGATCGCGTTCCACCCCCCTGGACTCGTCCCACTTGCCCAGCAGTAGATCCAGCCCTTGCTTATAAAAATCCGATCGCTTCGTCGGAAATCGATCCTGCCCATGAAATACCCAGCAGGCCAGATGCAGAAACAGCGGAGTGACTGCCATTTGACGGAATTGCCAGTTTTCCGCCAGATCTAGCGTTTGGATAAACTGTTTGGACTGCGCGACTCCAGCTTGAGCAGTGGTTTTGGTAAACGCCACAAACCACTTTCGGGCAAACGCGGCAATTTGCGCTTGCGTGAACGGGGCGATCTCGATATCGGTAAAGCCTCGCAAGCTAAACTTTTGAGCGGCGGTGCGGCAGGTCGTCACAAACCGATTTTTATGGTACTTATCCGAAAAGTGGCGAAGTTCTCTTAAGACCGCCGTGTTTTCCGGCTGCAAGACTTCATCGACGCCGTCCAGCAGCAGCAGCACTCGACCGGCTTGGAGCAACGTTTCAATCACAGTGGGGTCAACGATGCCAGCAATGAGGAATTCCTGACGTAGGTAGTTCAATAAGCTGAATTCGCCGCTGGTTCTAGACTCTTCAGCAAAATGCCGCAGCGTAATGAAAATAGGCACCCGCGTCGCCTCAAATGCGCCCTGACTGCACTGAATGGCGAGATATTGTAGAAAGGTCGTCTTACCAGCCCCCGGCTTGCCCAACACTCTCAGCCTGGGGTAGGTTTCAACGGCTAGCATTCCCGCCATTTGGGGCTGATCAACCTCACCCAAGCCAACGCGATCGAAATCTTCCCGTTCAACAGCTTGCAGGTTAGTTAACTCTAGCTGCTGCTGACTAGCAATAGATTCCAAAATATTGACATCAATATATATATCATCCAGGCTGACGGGATGGCCGATGTCTAACAGCTGCAAGATGCCGCACTGGTCTTGAATCGTGTCGCGACGTCGCGATCGCACCCGTTGCACCAGCCTATCAATTAGCTCCGTAGTCGCAGAGGTGGTTTTAGCGATCCCCCCTCCCGGTTCAGGAAATTCTGCGGGTGGATCGAGCGCAATTTCTCGCCAATCTAAATCAAGGATTGAACAAACCGCTAAAAAAATCTGCCGATCAACGTGCTGCCCGGTAAACAGCCGCCAAATTGGCTGACGAGTCTTTAGATTCACCTCTCCTGCCAGATTTTCTTGAGTCCATCCTTTGAGGGTAAAGGCTCGCTTAGCTTGTTTAATTCCGGCAGAAGATGCCTGGAGCGATCGCTTAACCATAAAGAAAAAAGCTCATAATAAAATTTAAAATTAAAACTTTTATAAAAATTAGACGGGTGGCAAACTATTTTATGCTGGCTCTTTCTATTTCAATGAAATGATACAAAATTCGAACTAGTTTCTTTGAACCACCCTCCCACCGCAATTAAATCAAACGTTTTTGCGTGAAGAACAGATCCTTCTTTGTCTATAAAGTTGATTCATCGCAGCCAGCATGCGTAGTATAAACAACTTTCCCTCTTGACGATGCCTTGAAGCTATGGCTGAGTCAACCAGATGACTGGGCACACTTGGGACATCTGACCCGCCATCCCAATCATGCAGCCGCCGATGCGCCACATTGAAGCCGGTGGATTTGGGGATGATGTTGCAGTCGGCTATCAAAATTTGATGGGAACTGCCGAGCCGCTGCTAGACCCAACGGCCAGTGCAACTTAAATCATGCCGAAGCTAGTCATGCTGAAGCTAGTCATTTTTGGCTGTGTTCAACTGCATTAGAGCGATAAGCAGGGACGGGCAATTGGCTCAGATGCTTCCAGCAAACCGTGCAGGCAGGCAGATTGTGGG
>CASBQJ010000277.1 GCA_949127705.1 Synechococcales cyanobacterium PMM_0085 | reverse complement strand
GCGATCGCCCTTTTGTGCCTGTTAGACAGTTCAGTCAGCCCCATCACGGCCTCAGGACATGCCGGTTCCTGAGGCCGTAATCGTGTAAATTCCTCAAACTTTTCCTTCAGCACTAGTCGCCAAATAGATCCATGTCCTAACAAAGTCTCGTACTACCGATGGATCTGGAGTGTTAGATCGGCTAGATCAGCGCGGCTGAAACGATCGCGATCGCGGGGGTGATAAATACTATCTGTGGGTGAGGCTTTGAGTCAGGCGTGAGGTGGCGCAGCCTACAGCTACAGCTTCAAAATAAAGCACCGATGAACTATTAATTCCCCTCTATCGTTGGGTAGAGATTGCCCAAATACTACACAAGACTTCATTAAAGAATGTAAATTGGTTCTGACACTGCCAGAGAAAGCCTAAAGCCATGATTCCTCAACGCATAGTAACGAGATTAATGACAGCTCTCCTCTGCACCGTATCAACCTGTGGAACATTAGCGCTATTCAGCAGCGTTCCCCTGATTGCCCACGTAGTAGCGTCGCTGGAAAAATCCCACGACCAGTCGCTCAAGCTGGCTAAAACTCCAGTTGATTTGGTTAAAACTTCCTCTAATTGGCTCAAAACCTCTGCTTCTAACCGCCTCACTTACCCTAGCCGTTAGAGCATAAAGCTACGCCTTGATCAAGCTGGGATCAAGGCCAGGATCGGAGCTTGGATCAAACTTGGCTCAAAAATTCAAGAACGATGTGTCCGGGCTCTAATGCCGGACATTTTTGATTGGGTATGATTAAGTATTGTTCGGATGAAGGATTGATTTGCCTGTATGAAGAAAGAGGGGGAGAGTTTGTCAGAGAAGCTAACGTGCGTTAATTAATGGTGGAATTGGATCCGAGAGCTTTACATAGGTTCCACGCATGGGTTAGAGGCGATAGGACATCTTTTTTGTTAGAAAATAGTTAATCCACCCTTGAGGTGAACTTGGATCAAAAGTTTTGCAGGCCGCACTCAGCGACGCCGCCGACGGCTAAGAGAGTTGCTAGACCAGTTAGTCTGCGAGTTAAGCTGCTAGTCGGCTTCAGCCTGGTCTTCAGTTTGGCATTGGCTGGCGCATTTTATTGGTTTTACGCCTATACCACTGAGAAGGCTGTAACACGGTTGCGGGAAGACATTCGCTCTACGTTAAGTGGGGCACTGACAGGGGTCAACGTTGACGAGTTGATGGCTCTTTATGCTACAGGTCAAGCAAACTCTGAAGGATTTTCGGATGACCCTCGCTACCTCAGCCAGCTTGCCTGGTTTGAGACAGTTCATAAGATTGAACCACGGGCTTGGCTCTATTCCTATGCCATTGGCCCATCAGAGACTAACCGTCGAATCGGGCAACCTGCCGTCCAGCCAGGGGCACTAGAAATTGTTTATTTAGTAGACTTATGGTCGCGGTACGATCCTGCAAAGGCCGCCAAATTTTTAGAATCTGACGCCGCCGGTGGTGTAGCTCGTCGGGTTTTTAATCAAGGCAATTTAGAAGAGTCAAAACTTTATTCTGATAAATGGGGAACCTGGATTTCTGCCTTTGCGCCATTAAAAGACCGCACTGGAAAAGTAGTGGCCGTGCTGGGACTAGATATTGATGCGGGCTATGTCCGCCAATTGCAGCAGGCCATTCGAGGTCGGATGATTCTGGCTTTTGTGGTGACTTATAGCATCTTTTTTGTGCTGATCTATGTGCTGTCAGGCATTTTGACGCGCCATCTGGCAGAACTAACCCACTCGGCGAAGCAGATTGGGGTAGGAAATTACGTTTTGGACGTATCGTCGGCCCAAAACGTTCGATTTCCAGATGAAATGACCACACTGGCGAACGTGTTTGCTGGGATGGTGGAAAGCATCCGCATCCGGGAGCAAATGATTCGCGAGGGTCAGCAAGCAGAAGATGAAATGCGGCTGGCGTTGGCAGAGGAGAAGGAGGTCAATGAATTAAAGTCTCGCTTTGTGTCGATGGTGTCTCATGAGTTGCGGACACCGCTAACCGTGATCCGGACTTCGTTGGAGCTATTGGATCGATATGGGCATGTTGCTTCCGCAGAACAGCAACAAAAATATTTTCAGCGCAGTCGAATGGCGATCGCCGCCATGAACCAGCTGATTGAAGATGTGTTGGTTCTCGGTAAGGCAGAGGCAGGAAAGATCGAGTTCAACCCATTAGCCGTTGATTTAAGTGTGTTTTGTAAAGATTTGGTAGAGGAGATCCAGATGGGGTTGGAGCACCCTCATCTGATCGCCTTCAATATGAGTGGGGCTTGTGGTGTAGCCTACCTCGATCCTAAGCTGCTGCGCTCGATTCTAACTAACCTGATTGCCAACGCGCTTAAGTATTCTCCAGCCAGAACTCCAGTTGAATTTGATGTCTCTTGTCATGGCACTATAGCGATGTTTCAGGTGCGAGATCAAGGAATTGGTATTCCTGAAGCTGACCAACCTCGGCTGTTTGAGTTATTTCATCGGGCTAGCAATGTCAATACAATTCGGGGAACTGGGCTGGGTTTGGCAATCGTCCAGCAGTGCGTGGCGCAGCTTCAAGGCGAAATTAGCTTTAACAGCGTTGAAGGGGTGGGCACTACCTTTACAGTTAAGATTCCTTTAAATTCTCAGCCAGAACAAATAAACCGCGTCCATTCAACCCGTTAGCTAACCAGGAAGAGCACCCCATGCAGGCTAAACCTGAGCTGCGATCGCCCA
The DNA here is from genome assembly GCA_949127705.1 of Synechococcales cyanobacterium PMM_0085. Taxonomy (GTDB): domain Bacteria; phylum Cyanobacteriota; class Cyanobacteriia; order Elainellales; family Elainellaceae; genus CASBQJ01. Next base: position 4,170 of record CASBQJ010000277.1, on the reverse strand, counting down.
TCAGTAAGGTCGTCACTATCGCCAATGCGTTTCGCTGGATTGGCTGGATCAGCCTGTGCCTGCAAGCGGGGTTTGGCATAGCTACTGCTGTGACCCTGGCATTAGCGGCTCGCTCTAGCCCCGTCTTAGGGGAAGAACCAACCCCCGGTATTACCATCGGTATTTTTTGGGCGGTTTGTGGCAGTGTCATGCTGTTGGTGGCGATCGCCATTACCGCCCGCTACCTCAACACGGCTCGTTTACTGATGCTGCCCGATGCCGAGCAGCATCCCAAAGCAGGAGAAACGTTTCGAACGCTGCGGCTAGCGACACTTTTAGGGTTAGTAGGCATGGCCGTAATGCTGATTGGAGCCGGATCAAGTGTGGCGCTGCTGCTGGCAAAAGCCACCGCCCAGCTCTCTGGTGCTACCCACTACAGCGATCCGCAACAGATTATTCGGACACTAGATTTATATGTGGTAGCCGCTAACTTAAATGGCATCGCCGCCCACTTTGTCGGGACTACCGCAGCGCTAGGGCTAACTAATTGGCTGCGCAAGCAATAATTTGCGTTTGCCATTAAAGGTTTGCCATCAAGGTTTGCCATCAAGTGTTTAGATCAAAAAATGAACTCTAGGTGTATCTGCCAAGTTTGCCCGTCCCGCTCAATTCGAATTTCTCGCAGAAATTCTCGAAAGTAAAATCGCCGTTCTGGCTCCGATAGATCGCGCCAAAACTGTTCAATAGAAACCACTTGAGCGATCGTTTGCAGGTTTGCTGGCGGCAATTGGGAAATCTGAGTCTGGAGGGTAGCCGTCTCGGTGCGCAGCTTATAGGCTCTAAGGTCAGCCGTTTCACGATCTAGAACCCCACTGTCGATTAGGCTAGGCAACTGCTGCAAAATGGCCTGCTTGGCGGCAATCTGGTCGGTCAGGCTCTGTTGAAGCGGCGTCAGGTCGGGAATGGATGCGGCGGCGATCGCCTGGGGAAACTCGGCACAAATTTTCTGGATCGTTTGCTCTAGCACCTGGTCATAGCGCACGGCGCGACAGTGCGGTTGCTGCGGGCAGTGAGTGGGGCGCAGGTAGAGATACTCACGACTTTGGCGAACAGCCGTTACCTTGACAACTCGTAGGCTCGCCTGACAGAGGCTACAAACAACCAGCCCCGCCAGCGATCGCGGCGCACTGGCTGTGCGCGATGGCAGTTGGCGGTTGCGGCGCAGCAGCCGATCGACCTGGGCGGCTTCTTGGCGAGAGATCAAAGGGGCGTGGGTATTGGGCACTACGTCTCCGGTTTGATAGGCCAAATCACCCCGATAGACTGGGCTAGTCAGCCAACGCTTACCCGTAGATGCCGAAATTTTTTTGTTATATTTTTTTTGCAAATAGCGCACGCTGCCCCGCAACGAGCCATAGAGCAAAAAATGCTCAAAAAAGTCTTTGACCACGGGAGCAGTGCTGCGATCAATGGTGTATCGATCTTTGCCCCGACGATAGCCATAGGGCGCTTTTCCCGGTGGTGGCAATGTTTTGATCCGATTGCGGGCGTGCCCTTGCTGGATCCGCCGCCCCTGAGCGGCCTGCATCCGTTGGCATGCCTGAATCATTTGCGATCGCATTAGGGCTGGAGACTGTGGATCGGTAGATTCCTCCAGTACGATTAAAGCAATCCCCAGCCGTTCCAGTGCCGCGAGGCGATCGCCCACCGCCTGCATCGACTCGCCCAACTCGTCCCATCGGCGCACTACCAGCGAGTCGGGTGGATTGAGCTGGCTCTCTGCCAGTAATTGCTCCCACTGCTGGCGATCGCCCAAATCGTGATACACATGTGCTGCCGCCATCCCCCACACTGATGGATCGGGCACAGACTCTAGGAGCGGATTGGTGTAACAATAAACGATCGATTTCATGTAGCGGGTCGCATGGCCATGAATATGGTAAACAAAGGGATGGTGGAGGTGAGGATTTCTGACTCTAACTGTGGTGAGGATTTTAGACTCTAAATTATGGGGAAGATTTTAGGCTCTATCTGAATGAATCATTAACTTATTTTCTTCCTTCTCTAGTTTTTGCTTGGAAAATACGCCTTCCTTAATTCCTACACATTCAACGTTCACTGCTCGCTTCTCCGCAAAAACCCCTAGAATTATCAAATAATATTGCCAGGACAGATCATGAGTTCGAGCCTCCATTCCTCAGATGATGCCTTCAGTTCCGGCACTGCTATCGAATCCAAGGAATCCCAGGGTAACCCAGATAGTTCTCCCAACACGGCCACTGATTTGTTTCTCCGGCATCGTCTCAAGCTGGTAGAAGAACTGTGGCAGGCTGTATTACATCAAGAGTGTGGTCAGCAGCTCGTAGACTTGCTGCGACAATTGCGGGCACTGTGCTCTCCCGAAGGACAAGTGCCCGAAGGGATGGAGTCGGGTGCCCTGAAGGTCATTGAAAAATTGGACTTAAATGAAGCCATTCGAGCTGCCCGTGCGTTTGCGCTTTATTTTCAGCTAATTAATATTGTGGAGCAGCACTACGAGCAGCGTGGCCAGCAGCAGCAGTATCGCGCTACTTACGAAAGTCTAATGGCAGAAGCGGCCTTAACGGCAGCCGACGCGGAAGAACCCGCCAATGGTCTCCATACCGATTTACTAGAGCGCACCCTGCAAGATGACACCGCCCGCCGCGAAATGAGCACCTTCCGAGGGCTGTTTCCCAAACTGCACAGCCTCAATGTGCCCCCTCGTCAAATTCAACACCTCATCGATAATCTCGATATTCGCCTGGTATTTACGGCCCACCCCACCGAAATTGTGCGCCATACCATTCGCGATAAGCAACGCCGGATTGCTAAAATTTTGGCCAGCTTAGATCAGGCCGAAGAAGGGCTGCAAATGATCGGGCTAGCGTCTTCTTGGGAATCGGAAGCGCTGCGGGAGCAGCTAACGGAGGAAATTCGGCTGTGGTGGCGCACCGATGAATTGCACCAGTTTAAGCCGACGGTGCTAGACGAAGTAGACTACGCCCTACACTACTTTCAAGAAGTGTTGTTTGAGGTGATTCCACAGCTCTACTATCGGTTTCGCACCGCGTTGGAGGGAACATTCCCAGGACTGCGACCACCCAGCTACGATTTTTGTAAGTTTGGCTCTTGGGTCGGCTCAGATCGCGATGGCAACCCCTCTGTAACGCCCGAAATTACCTGGAAAACGGCCTGCTATCAGCGCAATTTGGTGCTGAGTAAATACGTCAATTCTGTGAAGCACTTGGTGGATCTGTTGAGCTTGTCGCTGCACTGGAGCGATGTGCTGCCCGAACTGCTCGAATCGCTAGAGCAAGACCAAGTGCAGATGCCGGAGGTTTATGAGCAGCTGGCCATTCGCTATCGCCAAGAACCCTACCGCTTGAAGCTGGCTTACATTCAGCAGCGGTTATTAAATACGCGCGATCGCAGCCTCAAGCTATACAGTGGCGACTACTTCAATGATGAAGTGCTCGATACCAATCCGGCGACGCTCTACCGTTCTGGGAAAGACTTTCTCGCCGATTTAAGCTTAATTCGGCGTAGTTTGGAGGAAACCGGGTTAACCTGTCGCGATCTCGAAAACCTGATCTGCCAGGTCGAAATTTATGGCTTTAACTTGGCATATTTAGACATTCGTCAAGAGAGTAGTCGCCATTCTGACACGCTCAGCGAAGTGGCTGACTATCTCCAAATCTTGCCCCGCCCCTATAATGAGCTATCAGAGGAAGAGCGATCGCTATGGCTAGTGACCGAGCTACAAACCCGCCGCCCGCTGATTCCAACCGAACTCCCCTTCTCTGAAAAAGCCTGCGAAACCATTCAGACCTTTCGGATGGTGCGCAAACTGCATCAAGAGTTTGGTGCCGAAATTTGCCAGACTTACGTGATTAGTATGAGCCACCACGCCAGCGATTTGCTGGAGGTGTTGCTGCTGGCAAAAGAAGCAGGGCTGTATGATCCGGCGACGGGTGCAGGCACCCTACAAGTGGTTCCCTTGTTTGAAACCGTGGAAGATTTGCTGCGGGCACCCGCTGTCATGCGGCAATTGTTTGACCTACCGCTATATCGGGCGTATTTGTCGGGCGGTTATGCCGCTGAAAACCTCCGGAGGCAGGCTAGCCCTACCCCTACCGCTCCCTACCCCCTGGCTGATGCGCCCGCTCCCTC
>CASBQJ010000276.1 GCA_949127705.1 Synechococcales cyanobacterium PMM_0085 | reverse complement strand
TCATCAGCCAGCAGCTCGGCATTGATTTCCATGCCTGTCCATAGGTGAGGCAGGGGAGCCACAGCGGTCTCGACTTGCTGCTGTAACCACTGCCATGCCTGCTCGTAGCCTTTGACGCTGTGGTGGTCGGTGATGGCCAAGCCCAATAGCTCGCCAGCGATCGCCTGTTCCATTAATTGCTCGGGCTGCAACTTGCCATCTGAGAAAAGCGTGTGCATGTGAAAGTTGTAGGAACTCGGACAACTTTCGGCGGTAATGGTCTCGAACACCCGCCTCAGGGCTGCTGCATCCTGAGCTGCTGCCGAGACGGAATCGAACCCCTGGGCAATACTGACAGCCATACAATGCTTAATGAAGTTTGCTTAATGATGTTTTACATTCAAGACTATAGTGTAGCGCAGTCCTACGGGTCGTCATTTTTTCCAGCAGCGGGCGTGGCAGTTCTAGTCAGATGCCAGCAGTCTTGGGCGATCGCCCAGTCTTCTTGGGTATGAATCACTAAGACCCGCACGGTTGAATCAGCCGCTGCAATATCTTGATCGTGGGGCGATCGCGTGAGTTTGGCGGGGTCAAGTTTTAGCCCCATAAAGGCAAACGGTGCGCAGGCTGCCGTCCAAATCTGGGGCGCATTTTCACCCACGCCTGCGGTAAACACGAGCGCGTCTAGCCCGCCCAAGCTGGCCAGCATGGCACCGATATACGCGCGCAGACGGTGGATGTAGACATCTAGGGCGAGTTGAGCGCGCGAGTTGCCGTCGGCGATCGCCTGAGTCAAGACCCGCATGTCGTTGGAGACACCCGATATCCCTTGCAGCCCCGACTGGTGATTCAGCATGGTGTCGAGTTGGTCGCCTGTATAGCCCGACTGCCGCCATAGATAAAATAAGATGCCGGGATCAATCGCTCCGGAACGGGTGCCCATCATGAGTCCATCTAAGGGCGTAAACCCCATGGTGGTGTCGATGCTAGAGCCATTTTTGATGGCCGCTAATGAGCAGCCGTTGCCCAAGTGGCAAGTGATCACGTTGAGGTCGTTTAAGGGCCGATCCAGCAGTTGAGCCGTTCGCTGGGCGCAATATTGATGGCTGGTGCCGTGAAACCCGTAGCGGCGAATCCCTTGCTCTAGCCAGTCGTACGGCCCTGGATAGACATAGGCAGCTGGAGGCAAGCTACCATGAAACGCGGTATCGAACACGGCAACCTGCGGCATATCTGCCCCTAAAATGCGTTCAATCGTTTCGATCCCCTCTAGGTTCGCCGGGTTGTGCAGCGGTGCAAACGTCGATAGACGGGCGATCGCCTCCTTTACTTCGGCTGTAATCACGGTACTTTGGCGATACTCTTCTCCACCATGTACCACCCGATGTCCAACGCAGGTAATTGCGTTTAGATCATCAATGACCTGCGTCTTCCCCTCCCACAGCATGGCCAACATCCGCGTGGTCGCATCTCCGTGCGATTCAGTGGGATAGGTGGCTTCGACGGTGGCACCCTGAGCCGTTTTGACTTTAATTTCGGCTACGCCTTTTTGATGGGTTAGATCAATCTGCCCTTGCCACAGGGGATTGGGTGGCCGCGCTGGCAGAGTCCCATCAGGCAAATCATAAAGGCAGCTTTTCATGCTGCTTGATCCAGCGTTTAGCACCAAAATTTTCATAGCAACGTTTTTATATTTTTATTTATCAACGGCTATTGGCGATTCTAGGCCGCTGCCCTACTGTTTCAACCGATGGCTTAATCACTGGGTCTGGTGAATGCCCCGTTGACGCAGCTGCTCTACAAAAAACTCTTCCAATGTGGGACGCGCCAGGTTCATGCCGACTAATTGAGCATTCATCAACCGCAGGCTAGAGAGAAAATCTTGCGGGTGCCCTTTGAGCTGCCCCTGCCAGAGTCCGTCTTTGATTTCCAGGTCGGCAATCCACTGGCGTAACATCTCTGCGGTACTGCCCTGCACCTTAACGTGATACAAATCTGCGGTGCCCAACAGCTCTCGCAGCGAACCGATACAGATTAGCTCGCCTTGCGCCAAAATGGCAACGCGATCGCAAATTAATTCCACATCTGACAGCACATGGCTATTAAAGAAAATCGTTTTACCCTGCTCTTTGAGGGAGAGGATAATTTCTCGAATTTGATAGCGACCCAGCGGATCTAAGCCCGACATCGGCTCATCCAAAAACACGACCTCCGGGTCATTGATCAGCGCCTGTGCCATCCCGATCCGTTGCAGCATCCCTTTAGAATAGTGCCGCAGCTGCTTCTTTTTTGCCGCCGACCGTGCCAGCCCGACTTGATCTAGCAAATCTGGAATGCGCTGACGCTGCACCCTTGCTGGAATTTGGAACAATCCAGCGGCATATTGCAGTACTTCCCAGCCCGTTAGATAGTCATAGAAATAGGGATTTTCGGGCAGATACCCGACCCGTTGTTTGACGGCGCGATCGCCCAACGGTTGGTCGAGCAGAAGGCCGCTACCGCCGCTGGGTCGACTGATCCCCAGCAAAATTTTGAATAGGGTGGTTTTACCTGCGCCATTTTGCCCTAATAGCCCAAAGGTTTCGCCCTGGAAAATATCCAGTGAGCAGCCCTTCAACGTGCTAACTTTCTGGTTTAGCCAGAAGCCAGTTCGATACGTCTTTTGCAAGTTGGCCGTGTGAACCACCACCGGGCGATCGCGAGTTGGGGCATTTGGGGAAGGGGGAACAGCAGCATCCATGGGTCAAACTTTAAAAACTCTTAAAAACTTATAACAGTTGGCTTTTGCCGCAAAAATTGAGAAAGTTGAGCAAACTGAGCAATAGTTAGAAGGTAAACCTGTGCCTATTCTAGAGGTCTATGGATCGATCTAAATTTGTTGCTGTGCTGACGGGGGCGATCGCCATTTTGATCAGCATTGTTTATCTACTGATTGTGCAACTGCTCGACCTGCGCGGTGAAATGATCCCCGCCCCCGTCGATTTGTCTATCGTTCTCTTGACTATCCCCTTTAGTTAACCCCTCACCTCACCCCTCAATTTGCCTCTATCTTCTCTGCCCGCCTCTAGCCATGTCACCGTCTTGGGCAGTGGTGCCTGGGGATCTGTCTTGGCCACCCTAGCCAGCCGTAATGGGCACCAGGTGCGGGTGTGGTCGCGGCGATCGCCAGACCTCCTGGCTAGTTATCTAGACGATGCCAATATCATCGTTTCTGCCGTTTCGGTCAAAGGTGTGCCTGAGCTGACCACCCAGCTCCAGTCGCTGCATCTGCCCCACTCAGTGATTTTGCTTAGCGCTACCAAAGGGCTGGACTCCGCCACCACCCGCACTCCCTCCCAGCTATGGCAGGCCGCCCTGCCCCACCATCCAGTCGTCGTGTTGTCAGGTCCTAACCTAGCAAAAGAGATTGCGCAGAATCTACCTGCCGCCACCGTTGTGGCCAGTCGCAATATAGCTGCTGCCCAACAGGTGCAGCAGGTGTTCGCCTCCGATCGCTTTCGGGTGTATACCAACACCGACCCGATTGGGACGGAGCTAGGGGGTACCTTGAAAAATGTGATTGCGATCGCCGTTGGCGTCTGTGATGGGCTACACCTGGGCACCAACGCCAAAGCGGCTCTGATTACCCGCGCCCTCACCGAAATTATCCGCGTCGGCACCTACTTGGGCGGCGAAACCGAAACATTTTTTGGCCTATCAGGACTGGGCGACCTACTCGCAACCTGCAACAGCCCCCTCAGCCGCAACTACCAGGTGGGCTACCGACTGGCACAGGGCGAGCCGTTGAACCAAGTACTCCAGGCCATTGAAGGCACTGCTGAAGGTGTGAACACCGCCAACGTGTTATTTGAACTGGCGCAGCGCGAAACCATCCCCACTCCCGTCTCTCTCCAGGTCTATCGGTTGCTCAACGGCAAAATCACGCCCCAACAGGCCGTTGAAGCCCTGATGGAGCGAGACTTGAAGTCAGAAGATTAGACTTACTGGTGCATCGTGCCATCGGGCATAATCGCGCCCGACAGTTTAGCGCCCGTTAACT
>CASBQJ010000275.1 GCA_949127705.1 Synechococcales cyanobacterium PMM_0085 | reverse complement strand
TCGGAATCAATGGTTTCAACAGCAGACGATTAAAACGCTAATGTCGCTTCAGCCGTTGCTGGCTCAATTGCCGTCACCTCCGGTTTTGTTTGCCTATAGCTATGCGGCGCTGGAAATCTTCCGCTATGCCAAGCAGCAGGGCTGGACGACGGTGCTGGGGCAAATTGATCCGGGCTGGCTGGAAGAGGCTAAGGTTTACCAAGAATTTATCGATCATGGCGTTACCTATGCCGATTTGGGTGTAAATGTGCAGCGGGCACCGTCGGCGTATTGGGACAGCTGGCGTGAGGAGTGTCGCCTTGCGGATTACATTGTGGTCAATTCTAATTGGTCTGCCCAGGGGCTTCAGCCGGTGGGCATGGCGGCCAAAGTCCGGGTGATGCCGCTGGCCTATGCTCCTGCGGGTGATGCGGCGGCTTTTCAACGGACGTACCCGGCGCAGTTTTCTGGCGATCGCCCCCTGCGTGTCCTGTTTCTGGGGCAGTTTATTGTGCGTAAGGGGATTTCTGCTCTATTACAGGCGGCGGCACAGCTGGTCAATCAACCGATTGAGTTTTGGATTGTTGGCTCCCCACCGCTGCAATCTGCCAAGTTTGCAGCGTTGCCCAACCTGCGCTGGTTTGGCTCAGTGCCCCGCTGTGCCGTAGATCCGTTCTATCAAACTGCCGATGTGTTTCTGTTTCCGACCCTCTCCGACGGCTTTGGGCTAACCCAGCTAGAGGCGCAGGCATGGCAACTGCCAGTCATTGCGTCCCGATTTTGTGGAGAAGTCGTGAAAGATCAAGTCAATGGGGTGATTTTATCAGCTGTGACCGCTGAGGCGATCGCTTCTACGCTACAGACTTATATCGATCGTCCTGAGCTGCTTTCAGCACTTTCTAGGCAGTCGGTTGACCTGTCAGCCTTCAGTTTGCATCGGCTTCAGGAGCGGCTTCAAGGCATGGTGGATGGGGCATGAGGGCACAAGTCGCCGGAGATCCCCCCTACCCCCCCTTGAAAAAGGGGGAACTGTCCGGAAGTCCCCCTTTTTAAGGGGGATTTAGGGGGATCTCCATCAGGGCTAATAGGGATGTTAGTAAATCAATTTTCAGGGTTTTTTAGAGTGTGATGTAGTTCAAGAATATGGATCAACCGCTCGCTGTTATTTTGCCGTTTTATGGAATTGCCTTAGGGCTATTAATTGGGTTGGTGGTGGAAGCGATCGCCACCTATAAAAACCGGGCGTGGAGCATTCCGGCGCTGGCCGTTTATGGCACTACTTTTATTTGGTATTTTATGGAGTTAGCCTATACTCCAGAAAATTTTCAAGCATTTTCTCAAGAAATATTGGAGAATTGCTATCTCCAGATCATGCTGTTCTTGGGATGTTTTCGGCTGCTGCTTCCCGCGTTATCCAACCGCCTGATCCGCAGTGTGCGTCCCCGTGAAAATCTATTTGCCTTTGACCCAGCGCGGCTGTTAACGGTGCTGGTCGGTATTTGGGTGGCGCTGTTGCTGTATGGCATCAGCCGCACCAATGGCAATATTGTCGCCGCCTTGTTTCCCATCGCCTCACGAACAGGCGGGCAAATGTGGGAACGGGCGGCGGCGGCAGGAGCGGGTTCCACGGGGTTCATTGTTTCTACGGCCAGCTACCTCTATCTACTGATCTGTTCATTCTTTGGCACGTTGCTGCCGCTGCAAACTAAGCCCTTTGCCAAATGGTTCAACGGGCTAATTTTTCTGCTGGCGCTGCCCTATTACATTTTGCTGGGTGCCCGCAATCAGCTGCTTGCCGTGGTGTTTCCGGCCTATTTCAGCTATGCGTTATTTTCGCGGCATAAATGGTGGGTCAAGCTGTTAATTACGGCATGTTTATGTGTGGTGCTAAATCAGGTGCTGACGCTGATTATTACCTACCGCAATGTGGGATTTGGGGCGCTGCTAGAGGGGTCGTCGCTGGGTGCCGCGCCGCTAGCGGAGAAAAAGCACTTGGGCTTAAACATGCTGGAAGAGCTGTGCTATGTCAACAGGTTTTATCAAGATGGGATGTTGCACCTGAGCTACGGCGGCCGCTATTTGGCCGAGCTGGCCAACGTCATTCCGCGTGCGATCTGGCCCGGTAAGCCGCTAATTGGCATCGACTATGCGCTGCTGCGCGGGTTTGGCGGCGGCTCTAGTGATATTGGGGTGGTGGCCACGATCGCCACGGGGTTTCTGGGGCAGGGGATTGTCAATTTTGGTCCTTTTTTTGGGGCGATCGCGCCGGCTTTTCTCCTGGCGTTGTGGGCGGCGGCGTTGTCGCGGCTGTGGGTGCAAAGCCAGTCTTCGCTGCGACTCTGTCTGTTTTTGGCAGGGCTGGGGGTGACGTTTAATCTGGGGCGAGATATTACGTTGCTGGTGCTGTTTCCGATTGTGTTTGGCTATGGCCTGGTGCGGTTGTTGGAAGCCATTGGCAAGACGCGATCGCCCAGAACCCTTGCTCCCCAAGTTAAACGGAATGCGTCATGACCCATATCGTTGTGCTGTTTACAAATTTGGGTCCTTACCACATGGCGCGGCTAACGCAGCTGCATGCGGCCTGCCGTGAGCGCGAGTGGCGGCTGACGGCGGTTGAACTGGCCCGCTCTGAAGCCGACTATGCCTGGAAAACGAGTCTGTCGGGCAGTCCGTTTCTGATCGTCTCTCTCAGCTCCAGCCCACTAGAACAGACGCCCTTTAGCCAGCTACTCCAGCGGCTGTGGGCAACATTGACGCAGCTACAGCCCGATGGGGTGGCGATCGCCGGCTACGGTAGACCCGCCATGTTGGCAGCGCTGGCCTGGGGGCGGTGGCACCAGACGCCGACCGTGCTGATGTCGGAAACCACGGC
>CASBQJ010000274.1 GCA_949127705.1 Synechococcales cyanobacterium PMM_0085 | reverse complement strand
TGAGCTTCTTCGATGGTGATTACTAGAGGTTGAGGGCGATCGCTGGGATTTTTTGTTTGCAGAAACGTCTCGGCTTTGTGGACATAGCTGCCGTGGATGCGGCGCGCGATCACGTTGGTGGCCAGCATATAGGACAGCAGGTTGGACTGAGAACCAAATTCAATCACCACATGCTTGCCTGCATCCAGCGACTCTAGCACTTGCGTCACATAGTTATGAGGGCAGCTATGACGTAGATATTTCAGGTCGTCTAGGCGGGTGAGTTTGCGCTGCAGCGCCATGATGGATGACTTGTTGCCCATTTTGACTTCGCAGAACTCCTGGATTTCTTCGTTGGTCATGTTCAACAACCGCGTAATCCAGTTTTTGCCAAACTCGTTGCGCAGAATAATCGCGTTTTCTAAGCTGGCTTCCGATAGGTTGAGTTCGCCGCGCACTAGCATCAGGTCTTCTACGTCAATTTGGTCGTAGCTGATGTAAAGTTCTTGGGCATCGCGCACGCCGCGCCGCTTGGTCGATTCGGGATCAAGTGTGTAAACCTGCACTTGGCCAGGAAACAGCTGCCGCAACCCTTTGACGGTGCTGAACTGTTTACCTTCGCGAGTGGCTTCCCAGCCATATTCGGAGTGCATATCGAAAATCAGATTCACAGCGGCGCGTTTGCGAATGATGCCCGACAGTAGTAGCCGCGTCAAAAATGATTTGCCCGTGCCCGATTTGCCAAAGATCCCGTTGCTGCGTTCAACAAAGCGATCTAGGTCAATGCAGATCGGCACATCCATGTCGATCGGTTGGCCAATCGAGAAGTTGCGCCGATGGGGATCGTCTTCCCAGCCAAAGACGGCTCGAAAGTCGCGATCGCTGGCATCAAACACCTGACTGAAGTGGCTGGGAATAGTTTTGACAGGTAGCAGTTCGACGGAATTGGTGTTGGCAATGGGTAGAGCCGCGTTGCTCTGCTGAGAGGCTTTGGCCTGCTTTGATTTCTGGGGATTACTGGATGGCAGCTCGTCGCTAGGGTCGGTGGGGGTAAACATCAGCATGGGGGTGAGGCTGATAGTGCCATAGGTGCCACTGCCCGCCAAGACTTCGTGTAGAAACGAGTTGGCGGGTTCGGGCGGGTTGGCCAAAATCCGAGGACTGGCGGTGCCCAGTAACACATCGGTGAGCATACAAAAGAAGCGCGATCGCCGCCCCTGCACTACCAAAAATTTGCCCACCCGCATGTCTTCCACCGACACGTCGGCATGTAGCCGTACTTCTAGCCCCTGACTCAGGGAACCTTGAATCACTGAGCCTAATGGTTTGTCTAACTCCATGCTGAACTAATGCCAGGAACCGAACCCACTGGCATATCCCGTGTCCTAATGATACATGCGTTCGTTGTGATACAAACGCTCTGAACTACAAATGTTCGGTGTACCTAAGACTCAAGTGAACCGTCTCAGCGTTTTCGCGGCGATCGCTATTCCACCATGAGCACCAAGCCTTTCAGGTATAGCCCCTCGGGGTGGTAGATGCTGGTAGGGTGGTCGGCAGGCTGGGTGAGGTGGTCGAGCACGCGAATTCGTCGCCCCGATTCGATCGCGGCTGCCGTGACCGCACCTTGAAACTGGTCGGGCGGGACGACTTGCGAGCAAGAAAAGGTAAAGACAATACCGGGCGATCGCACCTTGGCAAATGCCTGGGCATTCAGCCGCTTGTAGGCCATCACCGCCTGGTGCCGTGCCGACAACCCTTTGGCGAAGGCAGGCGGGTCGAGCACAATCACGTCATAGTCGGCATCGCAGGTTTTGAGAAAGTCAAACACGTCTGCTGCATAGATTTCGTGGTCAGCGGCCTCCAGGTGATTCAGTGCCACGTTTTGCCTCGTCCACTCCAACGCCTTGGCCGAGCTATCCACCGAATGCACACAGCGAGCCTGGGCCGCGATCGCATATACCGAAAACCCGCCGGAGTAGCAGAACGTGTTGAGCACTTTTTTGTCTTCTACATAGTGCGTCAACCGTTCCCGGTTCTCTCGCTGATCGAGAAATAGCCCGGTTTTCTGCCCTTCTTCCCAATCCACCACAAACCGATGGCCATATTCCAACACATCACCGCGGGTGCTTTCGCCCAGCAGATATTGGTTCTCGGCCTGGGCTTTCGACTTGTGCAGCACCGTACCGCTTTTGTCGTATACGGCCTGGAGCTGCGACCCGTAGACGGTTTTGAGGGCGTTGACCAGGCGATCGCGCTGTTCGTGCATGCCGACGGAATAAGCTTGCATCACCGCTGTGCCGTTGTACCAATCGACAATTAGCCCTGGCAGCCCGTCGCCTTCGGCATTAATCAGGCGGTAGCAGTTGGTCTGATCACTAGTAACCAAGCCAATTTGTTTTCTGAGAAAATAAGCGCTTTGTACCCGTTCTAAAAATAGCTGGTCTAAATCATCGACGGGTTGAAACGACAGGATTTTGACCGCAATGTTGCCCGAGTTGTAGATGCCGCTGGCCAGATATTCGCCCTTTTCGGTGTGCACCTCAACAAAATCGCCATCGTGAACATTCGGCTCCAGCGT
>CASBQJ010000273.1 GCA_949127705.1 Synechococcales cyanobacterium PMM_0085 | reverse complement strand
GATGTGGCCAAGGGGGCGATCGCCTCCGGCCTGTATTCGGTGGTGGTGCTGGATGAACTCAACCCCGTGCTAGACCTAGGGCTGCTGTCGATTGACGACGTGGCCCGCACGCTAAAAAACAAACCCGAAGATTTAGAAATCATTGCAACTGGGCGGGGGGCACCGCAGCCCTTGTTAGACATTGCCGACCTGCACTCGGAGATGAAGCCCCACTTTCACCCTAATGCGGCAGCGCACGGGATTGAAGGGATTGAAATTTACACGGGGGCGGGCAAGGGCAAATCGACCAGTGCGTTGGGCAAAGCCTTGCAGGCGATCGGCAAGGGAATTAGCCAAGACAAGTCTCACCGGGTGCTGATTATGCAGTGGCTCAAGGGTGGAGCCGGATATACCGAAGATGCGGCGATCGCGGCCTTGCATCAAAGCTACCCCAACCTGGTCGATCACCAGCGCTGCGGTCGAGATGCGATTGTGTGGCGCGGGCAGCAGCAAGAATTAGATTATGTGGAAGCCGAACGCGGTTGGGAAATTGCGCGGGCGGCGATCGCCTCAGGGCTATACAAAACAATTATCCTAGACGAACTCAACCCCACAGTAGATTTGGAGCTATTGCCCCAGCAACCCATTGTGCAAGCACTCCTGCGCAAACCGCGCGATACCGAAGTGGTGATCACCGGGCGCTGCAAAAACCCACCCGCTTACTTCGATCTGGCCAGCGTTCACTCCGAAGTATTTTGCCACAAACACTATGCTGAGAAAGGCATAAACCTGAAGCGCGGCGTCGATTTCTGATGGTGGCAGCTGGATAGATGACAGCTGAATAGATGACAGCTGAATAGATAGATGATTGACCAGGCCGATTGTGTATGACCCTTTTGCCTCTGCCCCGCCGAACTCGTTCCCAAGTTGGTCTATACGCCTCGCTGCTGCCGCCGTTGGTGTGGACGTCGCTGCTGTACTTTGTGCCGCTGGCGATTTTGATCTCCTACAGTGTTTGGCGGCTAGAGTCCTTTGACATTGTTAAACAGTTCAGCCTGGTCAACTTCCAGACCATCTTGACGAACCCTTCATACCGCTCAGTCATTCTGCGCACGGTAGCGACGGCATTCAGCGTCACGCTGATCGACATTGTGATTGCCCTGCCGCTGGGCTACTTTATTGCCCGGTTTGGTGGCCGCTATCGGGGTCTCCTCACCATGCTGGTAATTCTGCCGCTGTGGTCAAGCTACCTGGTGCGGGTCTTTTCCTGGAAAATTATTTTGGGCTACAACGGCGTGCTGAATACGGCGTTGCTGTCGCTTGGCATTCTCAAGCAGCCCAGCCAGATGTTTCTCTACAGCCAGTTTTCAACGCTGTTAACCTTTGTCCATGTGTGGCTACCGTTTATGATTTTGCCAATCATTACGGCGTTTGAGCGGCTGCCTCAAGACTTTTTGGAAGCGTCTGCCGATCTCAATGCGCCCCCGTGGATCACCTTTCGCCGAGTTACATTGCCGCTAGTGACACCAGGGATTTTGGCAGGCTCAATTAATGTATTTTCACTGACGATGGGCGACTTTATTACTCCCAGCCTGGTGGGTAGCCCGCAGGGGATCATGCTGGGAAACGTGATTTCGTCGCAGTTTGGCGTGTCGTACAACTGGCCCCTAGGTGCGGCCTTTTCTTTAGTCGTGATGCTGATTGTGTTTTCGGGACTGGCGATCGCCCTCAAACGCGGTGCCCTCGACCGCTTGTAGTCGAACTATGGGTTGATTGAACAGGTGATTTTTCCCTATCCCATCTTTATCTGGTTAAAGAGATTTTAAAGTTTCTTTGAATAGACTCGCTTTGGCGATTCCAGGTTCCGGGTATGCGGGGATTACGCAGGAAGATTGAGATAGGTAATCGGAGTCTGTGTAAATGTTCGCAGGTTTGCCGTGATCTATTCAATCCGTTTGCCCATAAGGCAGCAATCTGGCCGCTCGATCCCAGGGTGCCATGGGCTTTAACTATTCTTACAAACTTCCTATGAGGTCTTCTCTAAATACTCGGCTCTATTTTTCGTTACTGCGGCAGTACTTCCGCCCGGATGGGTTTACACTGCTGGAGCTATTGGTGGTGGTCACAATCGCTGGGATTCTGTCGGCGATCGCCCTACCCTCGTTTTTGAATCAGGCAAACAAAGCTCGCCAAGCTGAGGCCAAAACCTACGTTTCTGCGATTAATCGGGGTCAGCAAGCCTACTTTCTAGAAAAAAGTACCTTTGGCAACCTGACCGATTTAGAACTGGCCATCTCTAGTTCGAAGGCTTATACGTATTCCTCTGTCCCGGCTGGCGAGGGGTTGACAGCAACCGCTGCAACAGTAGCAAGCCCACTCATCGCTACGGCCCGACGCTATGCCGGAAAAACCTGGCTGATTACCGATGTGCAAGGTCAGGCATCAGTCACATCAATGGTCTGCGAGTTTGATTTTGACGATTCACGCCCAATTACAACCTCTACGTGTCCGCCCTAGTAGACTGAGGCGTAAATCTGCCTCCCGTTCGTAGTGCAGGCTTCCAGCCTGCGCGGGCAAGATGCCCGCCCTACGGTAGCTAAACTTGCTCCGTCTTCTACTAGCTAGAGCGTCACTGAAAAGTGGTGCGCTACAATCTGCATGTGATGTCTCATGTAAAAGCGGTGAGCCTTAAACCGCTGTACACCAGAATCTAAATGCAGCTGTTCACAATGGTGGGTGCGGGCATACTCAACTAGCCAGTGTAATAGCGCTTCGCCATAGCCATGCGATCGGGCTGAGTCTGTCGTGATCAAATCGTCTACATAGAGAAATTTGCCCCACGATAGCGACTCAGACAGCCTAAACCCAGCTAAGGCTCTGATGCCCCCGGCAGCATCGTCTGCGGCAAGATATGCAAGCTGATATCCCCCGGAGCTGGCTTGTCGTCGCACCCGAGCGACAAATTCTGCGGCTAGTAGCTGGGGGCGGAGTTCCTGCATCACCGGAAAACATTGCGCTAGCTCGAGATCAGAGGTTGCTACGGTAATGGTGTGAGCCATTTGGACTGTCCTGAGTTAAGGAAGTGGTAGTTAAGTTTGGTCATGGGTGAATTGGGCTGAGGCTTGAGCCGATTGGCTCGTTTAGACGAGATTTTGCTCTGAAAAAGCACTAGTCCCCAGGCAGTTCTAGACCCCACTCTTAAGGGGTGACAGCCATACTGCTCGATCGTCGGCCTGCTGATAAGGTCTAGGTGAAGTATAGCCGTCGCCACAAACGTTAGGATGCAGGTTGGCACGTCGGCCAACCTGGGGCTTACGCCCCTTATCCTAAGATGACTGGCTGAAGCTATATTTGCATTATTTCAAACTTTACGTTTTACTTAGAAACTGGTGAATGTGTATCACTCCTCCATGCGGTTGCAGATTCGTCCCATGGTTCCCGTCGCTTCAATCCCCAACCCATTTTCGTCTCGCTCGGTCGTGACCGATTCTCGGCTGTTTGTCGGACGACGAGAGCAGTTACGGGCGATCGCGACTCATCTGAAGCAACCGTCTTTGACAAGCCTCAACATTGTCGGTGGGCGGCGGTTGGGTAAGTCATCGTTGCTATACCATTTTGTTCAAAATTGGGAGCAATGGGTGGTTAACCCCAGCCGCTACGCGGTCATTTACCTGTCATTGCGAGAGCTAGGAACCTGCACTGAATCTGAGTTATATCAGGCGATCGCCTACGAGTTGCTCAACTGTCCTGCAATTCGCGCCGATCCAATTTTGAAACAGGTATTCCAGATGCGTCGGTTTACCCGCCAAAGCTTTGCGACGGCACTGGCTCAATGCCGAATTGAAGATGTGGTTCCGGTGTTGTGCTTAGACGATTTTGATCTGCTGTTTCAAACCCGACGTCATCGTCATCAATTTGGCGATGGGTTCTACGACAGCCTGAAAACATTGATCCGCTCCGGCACACTTGCTCTGGTGGTGACCTCTGCGGCAGACCTGAAAGACTATGGCGATCGCTATCACCTCACCTCCCGGTTCTTTGAACGCAGCCACGTGATTCACCTCAACGGCTTCACGGATGCCGATGCCGTAGAACTAGTCAACCTGCCTGCCAGCACAGTACCTGGGGTAGCGGCAGTGCTGACGCCAGATCATCAAACGCGAGCCTGCCGCTGGGGGCAACACCATCCCTATTTGCTGCAATTGGCCGCCTGGTATTTGTGCGAAGCGCAGCGCCATCAGCGCCATGGTTCCTGGGCAAAAGCCTGCTTCGGGCGCGAGGCGCGTCGCCTGCCTCACCTCAAGCCCTCTTCCCGGCATTGGTGGCGGCGGGTGCGTCACTCTTCCGTGTCACTGCCTGCTCGCATCTGGCGATCGCTGACCTGCCCCCTAACGCGGGCGCAAGCCACAGCCGGGTTGGCTACGGTGTTGCTGCTGAGCGCCGCGTTAGTATCTACCATGCCCCAACCAGAATTACCTGAAATTACCAATTTTTGGGAGCAGGTGCGAGGGCTGTTTAAGTTTGGATTCAGCCATGTCTGAGCGCAGAAAGGCCGCGCCAGCAGCAGATACAGCCCAGCCTCGAACCCGCCTCGAAGCGCTAGGAGTGAAACGCCAACGTTAGCAGCGGCAGCAGGGTGACTAGCAGCCACCGCCACGGTATCTCACTTTGAACCAGGATTGGCTCTGAGCCACTAAGCAGCACGTCAATCCGCTCTGTCAACCGATGTGCTGGGGCGATCGCGCCAAACGCAGCGCAATGAAGTGCTAAATTAGTCAGCGGTGCTTTGACTACTTCTAGAAGAGACTCTGCCAGCACTAGCGGTTCTACCCGCTGAGCGGCCCAGCTATCGGCGCGCAGTTCTCTCAGCAGCAGCAGTTCTTGCCAGATGGTTTCGCTGTAGGGCAGCCAGCCCGTTACCCGCCGGACACAGCCCAACCAGAAAAACCAGAATGTATCGCCATAGTGGACATGGGCTAATTCATGCGTAATCACCGCTTCGAGCTGCGTCGGCGTTAGTGTGTCAAGCAACCCTTGACTGAGCACCAACTGCGATCGCCAGAACCCAATTTGAGCCGCAAACAGGGCAGGGGTTTGCAGTAAACGGGCAGAGGTATTGTGCAGTGTAAGGGTGGGGTAGGTGCTAATGGCTTGCAGCGATCGCCAGCCCTGCCACACTGACCACACCACCAGGGCAACCGTCATGGCCAAAAAACCGACGGCCAGCAAATAGCCAATCCAGCCAACGGGTAGCCCCCACATTTGTCCTTGGGTGCCCATGCAAAGAACAGCCAGAGCCGTGACGCTCAACAGCAAAGGGGAAAATAAAAACACCCCCAAGGCTCGCTGCCAGCGCCATGCCCAGGATTCCGCTGTGCGGCGGGGCGCAATCGTCCCAGCCAGCAGCAACCGGGCACTCCAGGCCAAGCTGATCGCCGTCAAAATCAGGCTTAAATGCATCAGGCTCCCTCCTTTGCTTGACGAGCCGCTTTCAGTCGCTGGGCGATCGCCTCCAACTGATCGAGGCTGGCCCCGTCCAAATCATCGACAAATGCGGCCACTACGTCGGGATTGCCAATGGCCAGAAATCGGTGCAGTTGCTCATGGGCTTGCAGCATGTGCGCTTCGGCGCGCGAGGTCAATGGTCGCCAGCGAAAGGCTCGATCTTGGCGATCGCACGTTAGCCAACCCTTGTCGGCCAAGCGACGCAGCACAGTAGTCACCGATGCATAGGCCAGTTCGCGATCGGGGTCAGACAAGATGCGATCGTGGATATCTTTTACCGTCGCCGAGCCTAGATCCCAAAGAATTTCTAAAATTTCGGTTTCGAGCGGGCCTAAGGAAAGCTGGCGCGGGCGTGGATTAGGCAAAGGCGACATAAAGATCAAGGCATAAAAGGGAAGCGTTCATTCCGTTTGGCTTGGAGTAGGCAGAATTCTGAGAAAGAACCTGCCCGCTCCCAGTTGGATTGGGTTTAACTAGCTTGTTTATTAGCTTAACCGGAAATGCCCGAGCCAGATTGGCAGCGCTATAGGTAGGGTTTGATGTTCACCTACAACAGTAATGTTTTTGGGTGAGGATGTGCCGCGCAGGGCACATCCTTACGTTTATAAAACTACCCCTTGCTGTACAAGACTCACATAATTTTCTCAAAAACCCCCTTTCCAAGTTCTTGACATTTCCTGAGTAGGCTATCGGCTGTACACAACTGATATGAGGTCAAGCATCTTGAATTTAGACAACTATGATTCGAACGATGATTCGGTTGATGTTCGCAAGGTGATTAGCAAAGTTCCAGCAGTCACCCTTGGCTTTTGGATCATAAAAATCTTTGCCACCACCCTTGGAGAAACAGGCGGCGACGCGGTATCGATGGCAATGAACCTCGGCTACTGAGTGAGTACAGCCATTTTTGCATGTTTATTTATTGCGGCTATTAGGGCACAAGTAGCTGCCAAAAAATTTCACCCATTTCTCTACTGGACAACAATCATTGCATCGACGACCGTCGGTACGACGCTTGCAGATTTGGTAGATCGCTCTCTTGGCATTGGTTATACAGGCGGTTCAACGCTCTTAATTGTTATGCTGGCATACTTCTATACGAAGATTTCTCATACCGTTCTTTTCTGGGCTGCGTTCATCCTCACAAGACCTCTTGGTGCCGTTGTTGGAGACTTTTTAGACAAACCTGTTGCCAAAGGTGGACTTGTAGCTGAGCCGTTACTCTGCTACTGCGGCACTGCTTGTGTTAATCGTAATTTGTATTCTTCTACTTCCACAGCGCGCTGTTAGAAAAGCGCATTAGTTCATGGCTGGGTCGCTAATAATTTAAGGCACTGCAATTGGCGATCGCCGTGCCTCAATGCTGAATAGATTAGAACGAAACCCAATAGTCCATCGACAGCTTTCATGTGATATGACTTAGCAACGCATCGTGACCATATCTTAACTTTTCAATTTCATTAAAACTCATCCAACCACAAAGACATGCAGCCAAAGCCATACAATCCAGATCGCTCGGTACAGTCCGGGATGAATAGGGTCAAGAAACTGCCAGAAATTACGCTCTTATTCTGGATTATCAAGTTGCTAACAACAGGAATGGGCGAAACAACGTCAGATTACCTCGCTCATCATCTGAGCCCCGTTATTGCGGTGGCGCTTGGGGGAATTGGATTAGCGGTTATCTTACTCATACAGTTTGGGGTACGTAAATATGTGCCTTGGGTCTATTGGTTAGCCATCATTATGGTCGCGATATTCGGCACAATGATTGCTGATGTGATCCATGTCAAATTAGGAATTTCATATGTTGCATCAACTGTAGGGTTTTCTGTACTGCTTGGCATGGTTTTTGCAGTTTGGTACGCGACGGAAAAGACGTTATCTATTCATCACATCTACACGTTTCGGCGTGAGTTATTTTACTGGGCGGCCGTCATGGCTACGTTCGCGCTGGGTACAGCCGCAGGGGACATGACGGCATCCACGCTAGGGATGGGATACTTTGCGTCGGCGTTGCTGTTTGCCGTGCTATTCGCTCTACCTGCCTTGGTATATTGGCGCTCAGGACTCAATACGGTAGGAGCATTTTGGCTGGCTTACATCATGACTAGACCCCTAGGCGCTTCAGTCGCAGACTGGCTCGGGAAGCCTCAAGAACGTGGCGGCGTGGGCTTTGGGACAGGGCCGACAAGCCTTGTCTTAGCGATGATAATTGCTGGTTTCGTTGCTTATGTTACGTATTCTGGCAAAGACCATCAGCAAATGCAGTAAAGATGACCGATTCGATAAAATCGATTTGCGATCGCCGCGCATCCCCACAATCGGTCGCCAG
>CASBQJ010000272.1 GCA_949127705.1 Synechococcales cyanobacterium PMM_0085 | reverse complement strand
TTCATTGACTGGGATCATAATCCTGTAGTTGTAAAGAGTTAGAACAGTACATTAATTATATGAATACTCTACAAGTGGTGGCGATCGCACCTGTTGCGAATTTGGGGCGATCGCGTCACACTGCACCGCCAGCAGAATTCCCCTGCGTTGCCAACCAACGCTCAAAGGACTGATGGCTTTCACCGCTGTGTCTACCCGCTATCAACCCTTCAATCCCAATATGTTCATCCAAATCAGTCCACTCAATGCCGTAACCCTCTCCCAAGAGCTGCCAGTTTTGTCGCTCTGCTTGAGATGCGTGCAGCAATCGCGGATACCAAGATAGAGGAATAATTAGACTTCGCCCATCTACTAGATGCACTGTTAAGGTCTCGTCTGTCACTCTAATTTGAGCTGCAAGGGGTTCTGTCTCAAGTGTCAAAGTAGTCATGCCAAGCCTCTAATAGGGTTTGTTCGTGTTCCTCCACAAGCCGAGCAATATCATTAATGAAGCATAGCAATGACTTCATGAGGATAATAAGGAGGATCTTTTAGATGAATAATTGCATGGCAATTTGGACAAACAGGAATTAAATCAGATACAGGATCTACTCTATAAGACTCTCCAATTTTACTTATTGGTTTAATGTGATGTACATGAATAACATCTTTAGCAATCGCTCCATAAACATCACTGAGTTTTATCCTGCAAACTCGACAGACATAGCCATAATGAGACAAGCAGTCAGCTCGCGCTTTCGGATCTCTTTCATATCTGTTGACTTTAATTTGTTGTACAGAACCTTCTTGATATTCGATCCCGTCAGGCAATTCCTCTGGCAGGTAAGTGTCGGAAATAACATACTTATAACCATTAAGCAAAGATATTCTTTTGGGTATGTTGATTCTCTTAGAAACTGAAATCCCAGGTATTTTTAGTTCATTTTCATCGTTGAAAATGATGTATCCTGACCGATCCCAAAGAGCACAAGGATAGAACTGGACTAACCCATAGAAGTTGCCCCAGGCACTGTACCGTGATTGAGCAACCTCTAATCTGAATGCTTTGCTTAACTCATCTGCCTTTTTACGATTCACAATTGACTCAGCTCTCACTCATACTTGTAAAAATCAGGTAGCTATCGGCGCATTTTCTACAGAGGAGGAAACCTTCACTGCCTTTTCACGATCTTTAGCAAGCTTCCGATAAAAGGACTGAACTTTCTTCTTTGCTTCGTCTCCTTTGTCGCCTTCGAGGATGTCACGCTTTAAAACTTCCGTCAACAGAATGCTAGAAATTTCCTCAGTTTCGATCTTAACGCCGGGGGAGAGGCGACGCAGTTCTCGACGCAAGACTTCAAGCACAGGATCTGAAAGAATTATTGCTCCAACTAAAAAACGACTGAGTGCCTGTCGCTGTGTATGATATTCGCCAAGCAGTGACTTAGACCAACTCTCCTTTGATAGCAAATAAAGCATGTCGAGGTCACTATTCTTGCGAGAATTCAATCCACTAAAGTTGAACTCAAGAACTAATTCTTGATTAATGGGCCTTGTAAATGAAATGCGGTAAACTCGCCAAGTTTCAGCGTTCGTCAGAACTACCCAATCAACGCCTTGATTAGCAGCATAATCCACAGCTTGTTTCACATGTGTTTCTTTTAGTTCAAGCCCGATGGCCTTCGCTTCAATTAACAGACGCAGTTCCCCATCTAGCTTGAGAGCAAGATCACAAAACGTACCTTTGATCAGGTGTTCCGAGGTAATTTCCGCATATTTATCGTAACCAAAGACTTCGGACAATATATCTTTGATGATGGTGACAGTATCTGATTCGTTGACGTCACGACTCTTGGCAGAAGCCACAATTGGCTGAAATCGCTTGATTCCAGCAACAAATCTTTCGGCAACTTTATTTGGAACAGCCATGATTTTTCAAGACCTAACTATGTATTGAGCAGTGGCGGAGCTAATTGAGAAATACAATCAAACACCAGTTTGGACTACGTTTCGTTAACTTACTCTGGCTTTAAGAGCTTCAGAAGTTTGATTCAGGCACTCAGGTCGATTACCCCTTCTCACTGTTCTAACAGTTCCCTATTCGATCGTCACTCTCTGCAAAACGATCGCTCCCACCCAATTTTCATCCCTACAATGCCATTGCAGCTCTTACAATGCCATTGCAACCCCTACACATGCCATTGCAGCTCTTACAATGCCATTGCAACCTCTACACATGCCATTACAGCTCCTACAATGCCATTGCAACCCCTACACATGCCATTGCAGCTCCTACAATGCCATTGCAGCGCTCCTGCCAGTACAAAACGTTAGCTAATAAGCTCTAACGGGCACCCTAAGTGAGGATTCACTACTTAGATCACATTATGCCTAGCCCAGATATCACCCGTCGTCTGACCAACACCCTACTGAGCCAAGACGTTGATTCCCTCAACGGACTCAAAGCCATCCCTACGTACGAAACAACCCGCCCCCAGGCCAGCCTCAAAACGTTGCAGCACGCGTATCAAACCATGCTGACGCAACAGCAACTTGAAACCGAAAAGCTTGCCCTTTATCGCGCGGCCACCGATGCTGCCCGTCTGGCAGAATGGGAATTCCATAATGCCGTCCTCGCCATGAAAGAATTTGTGCGGGGTCAATATGGTTCAGACAGCAACGAAGCTCAAGCCGTTGGGTTGAAAAAGAAATCTGATCGCAAACGTCCCACCCGACAAAAGGCAGTGGCTGTTAGCTAAAAGGGCGCACAACTGCACCATTATGGGATGAAGGGCGATCGCGTGCGGCTAGCTTAAAGAGGTCACCATTGATCAAGCGGAGAGCGGTGGTGGCAGCCTCTGTGGTAGCACGTATCGCCTACTACCAAGTTAAAAATTCCACAATTGCCAGCGATCGCTTTTTGAAGGAAGAGAGGAGAATGGTAGAAGGGTTTGAATTATCGGAACATGCTCGCCATCAAATGCAAGCGCGCAACATTGAGGCATCCTGGATAGACGAAACGCTTTGCATCCCTGAGCGGCTTTTGCCCCTTGCCGATTTTTATGGGAACACTCACTACCTGAAACAAATATCAGATTTTGGAGGTAGATGGTTACGTGTTGTCGTTAACCCCACCGTTGAACCCAAACGAGTTGTAACAATCTTTTTCGACAGGAGAGTGAAATGAAACTGGTTGCCCACAAGGAAGATGACGCACTATACCTGCGCTTAGACGAGACTGCCATCGTCGAATCTGAAGAAGTCAGCGATGGCATTATCTTGGACTACAACGCCGAAGGTAAGGTCGTGGGGATTGAGGTGCTATACATCAGCCAGAGAAGCCCCAACTCATGGCAGCAAATTCTGCTCGAAACCACTGCTTAAAAGGTTAGCGGCAGCGCTGCATTCATGCATCCTCAATCGTTAACCAAGCTCTTAGCACCTCGGCCACTGTCCAGGCTTGAGCAATGCAGCCGTCTGGTTTCATTGGTGCATTACCATCGAAGATTTCACTCAAGCTGCCCATTCCGTGAGCCGTTAGATGATTTGCCATTGGCTCTAAGCATTGATGGGCTTGTGTGGCGCTGCCATAGACCCGCCAATGTGCCAGGGCAAACGCGCCGATTAGCCAGCCCCAAACGGTACACTGATGGTAAACATCGTCGCCACCAGAGGGTAG
>CASBQJ010000271.1 GCA_949127705.1 Synechococcales cyanobacterium PMM_0085 | reverse complement strand
ATTGCCGTTACCCGGTTCAGGATAGCGATCGTCGCCTTCCGGTGCTTCGCCCTCCGGTAAATCTGGTAGATCCGGTGGCACTGGCGAGTCATCCAGATCCTTCGGTACGTAGATCTGCACCGGGTCACCATCAAAATCGGGGTCAGCAAACAGCTCGGTGGCTTTCTTGAAATCGATGATCGTGAAATAAAACTTGCCGTAGTCTTCATTGATGCGGGTGCCCCGACCAATGATCTGCTTAAACTCGGTCGGCGACTGAATCCGCTGATCGAGCACAATCAACTTGCAGGTCTGGGCATCGACTCCCGTAGACATCAGCTTAGAGGTGGTGGCAATCACCGGATATTTGGATTCCGGGAAAATAAAATTATCCAGTTCTGCTTTCCCTTCCTCGTTATCGCCCGTAATTCGCATCACATAGCGAAAATTTTCGGCAACCAGGTCAGCGTTTTCGTTAACCAACGCCTGTCGCATCCGCTCGGCATGGTCGATGTTTTCGCAAAAGACGATCGTTTTATCAAAGCGGTTGGTCTGCTTCAGGAACTCGCTGATTTTTCGGGCGACCAGTTGAGTCCGCTTTTCCAGCACCAGGGTTTTGTCAAAATCCTTCTGGTTGTAAATGCGATCCTCAATCTCGCTGCCGTATTTATCGACCATGCCCTTGCCCGGTCGCCAGCCCGCCAGATCCTTATCAATGTCAATCCTCACCACCTTGTAGGGCGCAAGAAAACCGTCATCAATGCCCTGCCGCAGGGAGTAGGTATAGAGCGGCTCGCCAAAGTAATCGATATTGGAAACGTCTTTTGTTTCCTTCGGAGTAGCCGTCAAACCAATTTGAGTAGCAGAGGAAAAGTAGTCCAAGATTTGCCGCCATGCCGAGTCTTCTGCCGCACTTCCTCGATGGCACTCATCGATTACGATCAGATCGAAAAAGTCAGGACTAAATTGTTTATAAATATTTTGCTCTTCTTCAGTGCCCGTGACTGCCTGATAGAGCGACAGATAAATCTCATAGGCTTTGTTTGCCTGCCGCTTCTGGATCTTGGTCATCGCCGAACCAAAGGGCTTGAAGTCGTTGGTCATGGTCTGATCGACCAAAATATTGCGATCGGCGAGAAACAAGATGCGTTTTTTGGCCTTAGACTTCCAGAGCCGCCAGATAATCTGAAACGCGGTAAAGGTTTTACCCGTGCCAGTCGCCATGACTAGCAAAATACGGTTCTGCCCTTTGGCGATCGCTTCAATGGTTTTGTTGATGGCTAGCACTTGATAGTAGCGTGGAGTCTTGTTGCTGCCGTCGCTGTAGTAATCCTGCGTGACCAAGCTTTCCTGCTGCTCAGACAACCCTCGGTGAGCAGACCACCACTGCCAAAGCGTATCGACAGAGGGAAACTCATCCAGACCCAGTTCACGCTCGATGATGCCGTCCGTGGCAATCTTGTTGTGGAATAAAAAGCGATCGCCATTAGAGCTAAATACAAAAGGCACCTGGAGCATGTCAGCATAGCCAAGCCCCTGCTGCATTCCATCCCCCAAAGAATGATTGTTGTCCTTCGCCTCAATGACAGCGATCGGAATATTAGGCTTATAGAACAGCACATAATCCGCCCGCTTGTTTCGAGCACGGGTATGCAGTTTACCGCGCACGAGAATTCGCCCATCAGTCAACGGAAATTCTTCACGGATCTGGGTCAAAATGTCCCAACCCGCCCGTTCCAAAGCGGGGGTAATCCATTTTGTGCAAATATCCCGTTCACTTAGAGAGCGTTTATCAAAATCGTCTGACATTAAAGTAGGGCTGATGAATGGAGAAGAAGGGTCTCAGTCAATGTCTATAACACTGCACCACGACAAGCAATACACACCCTGGCGGTAATCAAGGAACCGTTCCATAGCCCTTGTCCTCCAAAGATAGGTCAATAAGCTCCCATTTCCCAGGCTCGACTGACGGCTAAACAATCTAACTGGGCTACCTATCAATTGAAGCCTTTTTTCAAGACGTTTGCCCAGTTTTCCCATGTGGATAGGCATAAAAGCCCGCCCATCACGGACAGCAGCGATCGCTTCTCTTCTACCCAATAACCATGAGATTAGTGATTAAGAGGCTTTAAATCACTACTGGCTCCCTGAGCAAGTTAGATAGGGGTAGGTTAGGTTAGGTTAGGCTTCAGCAAGCAATTATGGGCACTCTATAAACGGCAAGAACACCTTACCCAAAGCCCAGTCACAAAAATAGGAACGCTGAATGTCTAACTTCGACTCCACTAGAAAGCGGCTTGCTGATCTCCTCCGCGACATCGTGGCTGGCAAAATTCAACTTCCTGACTTCCAGCGAGGGTGGGTCTGGGGCGATCAAGACATCCGTTCTCTCTTGGTCAGCATTGCCCGCGCCTTTCCGGTAGGTGCCGTCATGATGCTCGAAGCTGGCGGTGATACTCGCTTCAAAGTCCGCCCCGTTGAGGGACTAGATCCTGCCAAAATCAAACCTGAAGAGACAGAACTGTTGATTCTTGACGGTCAGCAACGCCTCACATCACTGACTCAGGTGCTAATGCTCCAACAGCCCGTAGATACTCACACCCATACTGGCAAACCCCTCAGGCGTTACTACTACATCGACATCGAACTCGCCCTAGAAGGAGAAGAACATTACGAAAACGCCATTATCGGAGTAGATGAAAGCCGAGTCATCAAAGAAAACTTTGGTCGCGACATCAAGCTCGATCTCAGCACTCCCGAAAAGGAATACGAAAACTTTTACTTCCCCTGTAATCAAATCCTCAATTCCGACGAATGGGAGGAAGGATTGCTTGCTTACGATGCCGCGAAGTTCGGGCGGTACGCTCAATTCCGCAAACAGATCCTAAACGAGTTCCGCAACTACAACGTTCCCATCATCGAACTCAGCAAAGAAAACAAAAAAGAAGCGGTTTGCCTGGTCTTCGAGAAAGTTAATACTGGAGGCGTTTCGCTCACAGTATTTGAGTTGATGACGGCTACCTATGCTGCCGATGACGTTAATCTGCGGGACGAGTGGTATGGCAATCCCAAACAAGATATAAAAGGTATTCACCAAAGACTATCTAAGCAGCGTTTGCTGTGCCAGGTGCAACCTACTGAATTTCTGCAAGCGTTGTCCCTTCTACATACCTGGGAAAAGCGGCAAACAGACCTTCTATCCGGCAAAACAGGCAAACAAGTCACAGGGGTCAGTGCAAAGCGTGAAGCCGTCTTATCCCTCCCTCTGGCTGCATACCAGCAGTGGAAAACTAAGCTCACCGATGGCTTCTGGAAAGCAGCTAAGTTTCTCCGTAGGGAATCCTTCTTTTCAACAAATGACTTACCTTACCGCACCCAGTTGGTTCCTCTGGCCGCAGTTTTAGCTCTATTAGGTGATGATTGGCTGCAACCTACTATTTACGATAAACTCGCTCGATGGTTCTGGTGTGGTGTTCTTGGAGAGTTATACGGCGGTGCTGTCGAAACCCGCATGGCGCTCGATATACAAGAACTGATGGAATGGATTAAGAGCAGCCATCAAGAGCCTGCCACCATTCGCGATGCCAACTTCCAGCCCAACCGATTAGAAACCCTTCGTTCACGCAATAGTGCGGCCTACAAGGGCATCAGCACACTCGTACAACGAGAAGGGGCAAAAGACTTCTTCTGGAAATCTACCATTCGTGACCTTAGTGAGGATGATTGGGAGGACAATAGACTCGACATCCACCACATCTTTCCTAAAAAATGGTGCGAAGGCAAAGGTGTTCCGCCATCCCGCTACAACTCTATCCTCAACAAAACCCCGATCTCATACAAAGCCAATCGCATGATCGGAGCAAAAGCTCCTAGCGAATACCTGGTTCAGCTTCAAACTCATAAGGCAGTACAGCTAGACGATGTAGGCATGGATGGCATCCTACTGACCCATAGCATCGATCCGACCAAGCTTAGACAAGACGACTTTGAGGGATTTGTCGCGGCTCGCAAGCGATCGCTACTAACTAAAATTGAAGCAGTCATGGGTAAGACAATCGTCTGGTCAGACGAAACTGTCCCTGAAGACGAAGCAGACAAAGATGATTAACCAAGAACAACCCCATTTTGATTAGTACAAAGGCTCTTGCAAAAAGGAAGAATAACAGATAATCTATGCTCAATGTAGAACAAACGTTCTTATGAGCCAGATTACGATTCAGTGCCGCTTAGTTGCATCTCCCGGAACCCGCCAACAGCTTTGGACGCTGATGGCAGAACGCAACACGCCACTGATTAACGCTCTCATTGAACAAATCAGTCAACATCCAGAATTTGAAATCTGGCGACGGAAAGGCAAAATTTCTTCTACTCTGGTAGCCCAGCTTTGCAAATCTCTTAAAACAGAGGTTCGCTTTAACGGTCAACCTGCCCGATTCTATACTTCGGCAGAACATGCCGCCGATTACATCTTTAAGTCCTGGTTAGCCATCCAAAAGCAACTTCAGCAAAGGCTTGATGGCAAACTACGCTGGCTAGAAATGCTCAAGAGCGATGAAGAATTGGCTCAAGCAGGTGAGGTTGAGCTTAATGTAATTCGCGATCGTGCCTCTGCCATTCTTTCTCAACTTCAGCCCACAACCCCTAATGATGAATCACCCTCACATACAAAAAAGAAAGGCAAGCAAATTAAGAAGAAAGTAGCTTCAACAGATCGCAGTTTAGTCAGCCAACTTTTCGATCGGTACCGCGATTCAAAGCAAGTACTGGAACGGTGTGCGATCGCGTTTCTCCTTAAAAACGGCTGTAAAATTCCGCAAGATAATGAAGATCCTCAAAAATTTGCTCAACAGCGTCGTAAAGCTGAAATTCAGGTCAAACGACTTCAGGAGCAAATCGAGTCTCGCATCCCCCACGGTCGTGATTTGACGGGAGCAAGTTGGCTAAATACCCTTGAAACCGCTACCCAGACAGTGCCTAAGGATAATGCTGAAGCCAAACGCTGGCAAAATCGATTGTTAACCAACCCCAGCGTTCTGCCATTTCCGTTGATCTTTGAGACGAATGAAGATTTAGTCTGGAAGCGAAATGCAAAAGGTCGGCTCTGCATCCATTTCAATGGCTTGAGTGACTACACCTTTGCCATCTACTGTGACAATCGTCAGCTTCATTGGTTTCAACGTTTCTTGGAAGACCAGGAGACCAAACGCAGCAGCAAAAATCAACATTCCAGTGGTCTATTCACCCTCCGCTCCGCCCGTTTGGCATGGCAAGTAGGGGAAGGAAAAGGCAATCCCTGGGATGTGCATCAACTCACCCTCTATTGCACGATAGACACTCGCCTGTGGACAGCCGAGGGCACTGAACAAGTCCGTCAAGAAAAAGCAGCAGAAGTTGCCAAAAAAATTACCCAGATGGAGAGTAAGGGCGACCTCTTGGCAACCCAACAAGTGTACGTAAAGCGTCTGAACTCGACGCTGACTCGCATCAACACACCCTTCGATCGCCCCAGCAAACCTCTCTATCAGGGACAGTCTCACATTGTCGTCGGATTATCTCTCGGTTTAGAAAAGCCTGCTACAGTTGCAGTATGGAACGCTGATACAAACCAGGTTCTTGCTCAATATGGTATTCGGCAACTGCTAGGCGAAAACTATAGACTATTTACACGACGACGTACAGAACAACTAAAAACAGCTCATCAGCGCCATAAAGCTCAAAAGCGAGAAGCTCCTAAACAACTGGGGGAGTCAGAATTGGGGCAATATGTTGATCGACTACTAGCAAAATCTATTGTAACGATCGCCAAGACGTTCAAATCTGGAAGCATTGCAGTTCCAAAACTGGGAAATATCCGAGAAATCGTAGAAGCAGAGATTAAAGCCAAGGCAGAGGAAAAATGTCCAGGATTTGTAGAAGGGCAACGAAAATATGCCAAGCAATATCGTACAAGTGTTCACCGCTGGAGCTATGGCAGATTAATTGAAAGCATTCGGAGCCAAGCGACTAAACTCGGTATTGTAATTGAGGAAGCGAAACAACCTCTTACTGGGAAGTTAGAAGAGAAGGCGAAAGAAGTGGCGATCGCAGCTTACCAAGCCCGTGCTTAAAGGCTATAGCCAAAAGCTTTGTACCTTGAAAACTAAATAACTCAAACAGCGCCGCGACGTATGCTGCTTGCAATGTACGTTTCGTGAAAAATGAGGGTTAGTT
>CASBQJ010000270.1 GCA_949127705.1 Synechococcales cyanobacterium PMM_0085 | reverse complement strand
GCCACCATCAGCACGATGACCATTACGAAGGAACGGGCGCAGGTTGTGGAATTCTCGCGTCCTTACTTTAAGGCAGGGTTGGCGATCGCGGTCGCCGACAACAATACCGACATTACCAGCATCGACACCCTGAAGGGCAAGAAAGTTGCTGCTCAGATCGGCACAACGGGTGAAAAGAAAGCGCGGGAAGCAGGAGCAGGGGAAGTTCGCACATTTGATAGCACCCCTCTAGCGCTGCAAGAGCTAGCTAACGGCAACGTAGATGCAGCCATCAGCGACGCACCTGTCATTCTTTATGCGATTAAAAGCGGTGGAGCTAAGGGGATCAAGGTAGTCGGTGAACTGCTAACCGAAGAGTTCTACGGGATTGCGACGCCTAAAGGCTCAGCCAATCTGGAAAAAATTAATGCAGGGTTGACGGCGATCGTGGCAAACGGCAAGTACAAAGAGATTTATCAAAAGTGGTTTGATGGCGAACCTCCCCAATTACCTGAGACCGCTCCGCTATAGCGCTGGGTTCTGACCTAGAGGCAAGTTCAGCCGTGCTCACAATTTTCTGCCAACTTATCGTGTTTTGATGAGATGATTGCAGCACAATTATCTCATCAAAATCAATCCTCAACCTTAGACCTGGCCGTGTTTCAAACCTTCAATCAAACCTTCGATATTATTCGTCAAGCCCTGCCAAATCTTGTTTTGGGCGCATTGATTACGCTACAGCTCACTGCCGCTTCGATTTCATTGGGCTTGATCGGCGGCTCGCTAGTCGGCATCGGGCGGCTCTCCTCCTCCAAATTGGTCAGTTTGCTGGCCCGGTGCTATGTTGACTTCTTTCGGGGTACCCCGCTGCTAGTCCAGCTGTTCATGATCTATTTCGGCTTACCCTCGTTGATTCAAAGCCTGGGTTTACCGCTGCAATTAAATCAGTGGACCGCCGCCATTGTGGCGCTTAGTCTCAACAGCGCGGCTTACATTGCCGAAATTGTCCGAGCTGGCATTCAGTCGATTGAACTGGGGCAGAAAGAAGCGTCCCAGTCGCTAGGGCTAGGTGCGATTGGAACCATGCGCTATGTCGTTTTTCCGCAGGCGTTTCGTCGGATGATTCCGCCGCTGGGAAATGAGTTCATTAGTATGCTAAAAGATACGAGTTTGGTGGCCGTGATTGGATTTGAAGAACTGTTTCGCCGGGGACAGTTAATCGTGGCTCAGAATTTTCGTTCGTTTGAAATTTATACAGCAGTGGCGCTGGTCTATCTGGTTTTGACGCTGATCTCGTCGCAGCTCTTTAGTGCCCTAGAGCGCTCAATGAACCCCGTGGAACGCATTAAAAGAACGCGTACTGCATCCGTGAGCACGCTGTCTTCTAATCCAGAAGACTAGTTAATCCTGACGATTAGCCGCTCTTCGTAAAACGTAAATAAATAAAATCGTGGTTTCTCGATCGAGGAGCCACGATTTTGTTTAGATTTTAAATTTAACCAAGGGCAATTGGTTCGGTAGCACGATAGCTTCGTGACCCTGCTACTGTCAAGCATTTTCAGCCAGGTCGATTTAAATACAAAATACAAAAAATCAAATAGCAGGAGGCTGAGTATTTTTATGATTCAATCAACTCAATCAACGTTAACTCAATCAAAGTTTCTGCGATTGTTCATACTAGAGCTTTTAATGCTAGCTGCGGTGCTAGCTGTGAATGCTTGTAGTGCATCAACCCCAGCTAGCTCATCTAGTGCAGATATTTTAAGAGTGGCGATCGCCCCCAACTATCCACCCTTTGCCTTTAAGTCTGCCGAGGGCAAACTCCAGGGATTTGAAATTGATTTGATGGATGCCTTTGGGGCAACCCAAAATCTTCAGATTGAATTTAAGCAGGTGTCTGTGTTTGATGATGTCATTCGTGAACTCTACGGCAGACAGGTTGACGCCGCCATCGCGGCCATCACCATCACTCCCGAACGGCAGCAGATTTTTTCCTTCTCTCGTCCTTACTTTAAATCTGGTGTAGCGATCGCCATCCGGGAATCAACCACCGAAATCACTGACCTAAATAGCCTCAAAAATAAGCGAATTGGGGTGGAATCAGGTACCACTGGAGCCGATGCAGCTCGCACTGTTCCCGGTGCTCAGATCATTGGCTATGACAGTGTAACTCTGGCCTGGAAAGAACTGCTTCAGGGTCATGTAGATGCGGTTATTAGTGGGGAAACGTCAACTCGCTACGCCATTAGCCAAGGCTCAGTCCGAGGCATGAAAATTGCGGGTGAACCGATTGAGGAAGAATTTTTGGGCATTGCCACACCCAAAGGTTCAGCTCAGCTCGAAACCATTAACGCTGGGCTAACCAAGCTGATCAACAGCAGCACCTACGCCACCCTTTATCGGCGGTGGTTTGATGCCGAGCCATCGGCTCTACCCAACTCCGTGTCAGCAGTGAGAAATTAACAATAAAAGTAGCGTTCCATACCATAAAGTGGAAGCTTGAGGTTGTTTAGTCTGGTGCTCAAACGACCTTAGCCATGGTTCACCTCTGTCTTTGGTTTCATTTTCCTATGACCCACTCGACCGACATCACCACCCTTACCCGCTGGATGGCAGCCGACTTCAGCAACCAGGCGCAGGCATTCGAGAATCCTCCCCTGTTTGCTCATATTCGAGTCTGTATGCGCCCGCTGCCGCTCGATCTGCTCTCCGGCGTTAGCCTTTTCGTAGAGCAGAGCTATGACTACGCCCTAACTGATCCCTATCGGGTGCGGGTGCTAAAGCTGTTGCCTAGGGAAAATCACATCGAAATCGAAAACTATACGGTGAAAGATGAAGCTGAATTCTACGGAGCGGCTCGAGATCTATCGAAACTCCAAGCCCTGACTGTCGATCGCCTAGAGCGACTGCCTCGCTGCAACATGCTCGTAGAATGGACTGGGAAAAGTTTTAAGGGTCAAGTAGAACCCGGCAAAGGATGCATGGTCGTTCGCAACGGTAAAACCACCTATCTAGATAACGAATTTGAAATTGACGAAGATGCCTTTATTAGCCGCGATCGCGGTCGTGATCCCGAAACCGACGAACATGTTTGGGGATCACTGGCAGGGCCATTCCACTTTGTCCGCTGGGCCAGTTTTGCCGATGAAGTGAAATAGCTGCGCCCGCTCAATCCCAGGCTGGAATGGAGCGCCCTGTTGCTGCCTGGAACCAATTGGGGATTACTGAAAGATAAGCAATCTTGCTACTTTTGGTGGTGCCTCCATGACCTACAGCCTGCGTGTAATCGATCTGCCCTCTAGCGAACGTCCCCGCGAGCGCCTCCATGCAGGCGGGGCAAAAACCCTGTCTCATGCAGAGCTGCTGGCAATTTTATTGGGAACGGGGCAAGGTGCAGGGAAGCTTTCGGCGGTGGGGCTAGG
Organism: Synechococcales cyanobacterium PMM_0085; assembly: GCA_949127705.1. Classification (GTDB taxonomy): domain Bacteria; phylum Cyanobacteriota; class Cyanobacteriia; order Elainellales; family Elainellaceae; genus CASBQJ01. The sequence goes on along the minus strand of CASBQJ010000270.1, from coordinate 4,356 downwards.
GCAATATATTCTCAAGCAGCTAGGCAGCAATCATCCAGATCCTCTGGCGGCATTGCGAGACGTTAACGTCCATGAGCTGATGCAGATTCATGGAGTAGGGCACGCCAAAGCCGCCAGCATTTTGGCTGGGGTTGAGCTGGGCAAGCGCGTGTTTCAATCACGACCGGGCGATCGCACCGTGATTGATGATCCGGCTGTGGCGGCGGCGGTGCTGGGCCACGAGCTAATGTGGCAGGCGCAAGAGCGGTTTGCCGTCGTGTTGATGGACACCAAACACCGACTGCTGGGCACCCAAGTGCTAACCATTGGGACGGCTACCGAAACCCTAGCTCACCCGCGCGAAATTTTCCGAGAAGCCATTCGCCGAGGCGCAACCCGGATCATCATTGCCCATAACCATCCCTCTGGCGGCCTAGAACCTAGCACTCAAGACATTGATCTGACTCATCAACTGCTCCAAGGCGCGCAACTGCTGGGGATGCCGATTCTAGATCACCTGATCCTGGGCAATGGCGACTTTCTCAGCCTGCGCCAACAAACTGCCCTGTGGCAAGAGCACCCTCAAGGTGATTAAGGTTTGTGAATTGAGATTAAGGTTTATGAATTAATCTAAACGGGATTCTGGTCACGGTTGCTGAGCCTCCCACAGTGAACAGGCAAGGCAGTCGGCGATCGCAGATGTTGCGAGAGTGTTTTATGAGTTCTGCCTGCAATGGCGTTAGACTAAGAATCTAGAAACTTAAGTATTTAGTCCACTGCCTAAATTTAAATCTATATTAAATGCTATAGACTAGCGTTGCGCTGTTTTGGTATGGCGATCGCCTGTTGACTGCCAACTAACAACCAACTATACTTAAGCCTCAATTTACCACTATGCTGCTGAGACCCGTCAGCCAGGAGGAGTATATTCCTGAAACACTTGCTTTAACCGTTAGCTTGAGAGGCACTCGCGAAACCCGAGATAATTGCCAGCTATTTCGTCTTGCCGGCTTGCTGGATGCATTCTCGGAACCTACTTTCCGTAAAGTGCTAGATAAATGTGTGGAGGAAGGCCCCTTCAACATTATTTTGGATTTGTCTCAAATAGACTTTATCGACAGTTCTGGCATTGGCGCACTTGTCCAGATTGCGAAAAAAATTCAAAGTTCAGGTGGCAGTTTGCAGCTTATTACCAACCCAAGAGTGATGCAAACGGTCAAAATGGTGCGTTTGGAGCAGTTCTTCAAGCTTCAGCCTAGCGTCGAGGCTGCTTTGGAGAATGTCAAACGGCCTTGATCAGCCGACACAACTTGTCTCAGGGAGTGAAGTGCAGCGGCTATCACCCGCTGCACTAGCCTACATTGGCGATGCAGTTTATGAGCTGCATGTTCGTACACGCTGTTTGCTGCCGCCAAAACGGATTCAGGCTTATCACGAGCAGGTAGTTGCTCAGGTACGAGCCGAAAGTCAGGCGCGCTATTTGCGATCGCTCCATCCGGGCTTAACTGTCGATGAGCTAGAGATTTTGAAACGAGGGCGCAATGCCGCTGCCCGTGGCCCCAAACGAGTCGATCCAGAAATTTATCAGCAGGCAACCAGTTTAGAAACACTTCTGGGCTACCTCTATCTAACCAACCCTGCTCGCCTCACCGAACTGCTATCGATGCTGTGCTTTGAACCGAAGCTTGACGGGCCAGAGCCACCATGAGCTAGTGGGGCAGTTTACAGTTGCCACGTAACTTACCAGGCTGACCCCTATCCTAGACAACATCCAAAAAGAACTCCAGGGATTCTGTAACTGTACACGATCCTGCCTTAGCTCTTGTATGCTGGATTAGCCCGGATTGAAGCTTGCCTGTCTAAACGTACCTGGCACAATAACAGTCTGAAATTTTAAGAACAGTCTGGGACAACACACTGAGTCAGGAGATTATGACAATGGCTGCTAGAGATCGCGGTGGAAATTTTCAGGGACAGCCCGCTCGTAAAGGGTCAGGCCAACCAAAGCCAAAGCCTTCAACGGGTAAGAGGGGGTCTGTCAAACGCTCACAACCGTCCGACTATGGGGATGCCCGACCCGAGCGCTTCAGCGATCGCCCCACCTCTAGAAGCGATCGCCCCTCAGCAGATCGCTCCAGTGGATATCGCGATAACGGTCGCAGTAAACCTGATCGAAGTCATAGTAATTCTGATCGTAGCTATGGCGATCGCAATAATTCTGAGCGCAATAATTCTGAGCGCAACAATTCTGAGCGTAGCTATGGTGAACGTAGCTATAGCGATCGCCCTGCGCCTCGAACCGGACGAGGAGATGCAGGCAGTGATAGCCCGCGCCCAACTCGTAAAGAGAGACGGGCAGAAGAATTTGGCCATGGGGATCGTTCAGCACCTAGAGCTAGACAAACTCCAGGCCATGACGGAGCGTCTGGAGCCGATCAGCGTCCCACCCCCCGCGCCCGTCGCTCAGAAGACTCCCGCTCGGACGTCTATAGTGATGGCAATGGTGATGGCGGCGGGGAAAGTCGGCATTCGGCACCGAAAGCCCGACGGTTTGCCAAGCGATCGGTATCAGAATCCCCCAGCTATCGAGATGGCAGTCGCCCCGCACCCAAGGCGCGGCGCTCAGAGAGCTATGGCGACGGCGGTCAGTCGGCTCCACGGGCGCGGCGATCGCCTGCTATCTATGCCGATGGGACGCGCCCTGCACCTAAAGCGCGGCGTGAGAGCTATGGGGAAGGCGGCCAGTCGGCTCCTAGAGCGCGACGCGCCCCCAGTGGGCAAGATCCCTATTCACGCAAACGAAAGATGTTCGCGCCTCCCGCCAACGAGTTTGCGCCTGACTCTACCCCTTCAGACGAGTTCTCTAGTGATGGAGATCTTGAAGATGCCAACCCCGATTTAATCTATGGTCGGCATACGGTTCTAGCCGCACTAGAGGGCGATCGCCAACTCAACCGGATTTGGATTCTGCCTAAATACCGCTACGATCCCCGGTTCCACACCTTGATCATGCAGGCGAAGGCCAATGGAGCGGTGATTGATGAAGTTGAACCGCGCCGTCTCGATCATTTGACCAATGGAGCGAACCATCAGGGCGTCGTGGTACAAGTTGCCCCCTATGCCTATGCCGAGTTGGGAGATTTAATTCAGCAGGCAAAAGCAGCATCCGACCAACCCGTAATTTTAGTGGCAGACAGCATTACCGATCCCCACAATTTGGGTGCTATCATCCGCACGGCTGAGGCGATTGGCGCGCAAGGATTAGTGATCCCCCAACGCCGCTCGGTCGGGGTAACCTCTACCGTCATGAAAGTGGCAGCCGGAGCCTTGGAGAAATTTCCAGTCGCGCGAGTCATCAATCTCAGTCGAGCACTAGAAGAACTAAAGGAAGCTGGCTTCTGGATTTATGGCACCGACGCCGAGTCGGGTCAAGCGATTAACACCGTAACCTTTCACAAAGCTACAGTGCTGGTGATCGGCTCCGAGGGTGAGGGTTTGGCAATGCTGACGCAGCGCGGTTGTGATGTGTTGGTCTCTATTCCGTTGCGTGGCAGCACCTCTAGCCTGAATGCATCTGTGGCGGCTGGAATGACGCTATATGAAGTGTATCGCCAGCGCTGGGCCAACACACTGTCCCTGAGCGCATTGCAAAAGTGAACCGCAGAGTGCGCCGATGGACGGCTTGATGGACACATGTCCACACAGATCGGTGCATGGGGCGGTGGATAACGCGCTAGACGCTTGGATAGATCAATGAGTGTATGCCGGGATCACGGGATTCCGGCATATCTGTATTAATGTAAGACTCAAAATTCTGAACAGGTCTGCTCAAACCTACAGAATTGTGGATGTAGCCAAACCTGTATTTTTTGTGAAACGACAAAGATGCTGGTTTTCTCTAAAAAACTGCTATAAAGTCAGATTCCACAGATATCTGAACCATTTTCAATTCAAGATTTTTTGCTATATCTTTCTCAAAGAAGATGTTAATTTAAGGGCATCAGTACACAATTTTTTCAGTGCGCTTGTGATTTCCTAGTAAATGATTAGAAGCGACAAAGGCATATGAAAGAAATCTGGACAAATATTCTCCAAAGGCTCGGCTCTGCCTGGTGGGTAGAAGTGATCACAGAAAACCCCCACTGTACCTATTACTTTGGCCCCTTTGCTAGCTCAGGTGAGGCCAGCCGCTCTCAAGCGGGTTATCTCGAAGATTTAACCCAGGAAGGCGCGTTAAACATCAAGGCGGTCGTGAAGCAGTGTCGGCCCAAACAGAAACAGCTCACTATTTATGACGAGAAGGAACCCGTAGTGTCGAGGGCAACGGTTTTTGGTTGATGGGAGCGTACGCCATCTTGCTAGGCATGATATGTGAGG
>CASBQJ010000269.1 GCA_949127705.1 Synechococcales cyanobacterium PMM_0085 | reverse complement strand
GTTCTTGAGCCGTGGGCGCGTAGTAGTAGCAGCCTTCATCTAGCCCATCTACACCCGAAATAGCGATGAACGTTTGAATCAGGCTGCGGTCGAAGTAGTCGGGTGAAGGGTCGAGTCCTTCGTCTAGGTAATGCTGGGGCTGGTAGGTAAAATCTAGCAGCAAGTTCAGTTCGTCTAAGGTCAAGTTGGCTCCAGTGTAGGCACGGGTAGAGCGGCGCTTGAGGATCGTTTTTTCTAAAGCGGATAGACTTTCGCCTAAGCCGAGTGGTGGGCTAACGGTGGATACTTTGAGGCAAAACGGAAAGTTGTATTTATCGGTTGGGCTAATGTCGGCTGGGGTAGTATCGACTGGGGTGGTGTCAGCTGAGGTAATGCTAGACAGTAGAGTGTCTAGCGGTGCTCCTAGATCCTTAGAGAAGCCAGGAACAGAGGGTGTTTTCTGAATTTGAGTGGCGTAGTGAAAATACGGCAGCAATTTGCCGTCGGGGATATCGGGAAAGTCGATTTGGGTGAGCGAGGGCAGGGCGGTAGTCCCAATGGACAAATTTTGATCGAGTTCGAGCAGATCGGCTAGGGCGATGATGGCGATCGCCCCTTCTTGCTCCACATCTAAGTACATCAACTGGTTCACGGCCTCGTCTACAAATCCGCCAATTAGATGGGGACGAAAATCGTTGATGGCGCAGGCGAGTTCAATATTGCCCAGCAGATGGCCAGCATCGAAGCAAATCCGTCGATACGCCCGGTCTTGGTAGCGCCATGCAGAGCGTGAAAATACGGCCGTGGTGGCGATCGCCAGCTGTGTCCCGTTTAAGCTGGGATGCCAGAGGCACGCGTCTTGCAGCGCTGCCCAAACGTCACTATCCCAAAAGTGCAGCAACGAGTGGGTTTGAGACTGGTAGTGATAGAGACCCGCTGGCAGTAACGGCGTGCCGCGCGAGACCAGATAAACCTCAGCCGGATATAGCCCGCCAGCCGAAGGCGCGGCTCGAAAATAGACGGCATCCCCATTCATCATCACCTGTTTGACCGTTAACCCGTAGCTGCAAAAGAACAGTCGCGATAGCCGCCGCCAGGGATCGCTAAATTCGCCTAGGTCTGGCTTTTCGCTCAGATACGGCTTCAAATCGTAGGCCAACCCTACTTTATAGTCTTTGAAGGGAATAGGTTGCTCGTGCCAATTCAGCGATTGAGCCTTGCCCGCAAGGGTGGCAGGGTCATATTTCGTGCGCTCGTGGTAATGCTGAGCGATGGAACCTCGAAATTCTGGCATAGACACTGACCTAGACATTCACAATCCCACATCCTCTTATCTTGACACTCCCATCTAGATTCGGCGAGGGTGTCTGGCCGTCTGTTGAGCCGTTGGGCTGGGGGGGCTTTGAGCGGTGCTCGGCGGCAGGTCACAGTTGGGAAAGCGATCGCCCTGTGCCACCGCGTCTCACCAAAATCAACTCGGCACTGATGCTGATGGCAATTTCTGCGGGGGTGAGTGCGCCAATATCTAAGCCAATGGGGGCATAGATCGAGTGCAGTTTGTCGGTCGGAATGCCGCCTTGGGCGATCGCCCGATAAACCTGCCGCACCCGTTTGTGGCTGCCAATCATGCCAATGTAGGCGCAAGGAATGGCGCGCTGTAAGAGCTGGTCGAGCGCGTCTAGGTCATATTGATAGCCGCGAGTCACCAACGCTGCGTAGAGCTGCGGATGATCCACGAGGTGGGCTAGAGCGGAGGCGATCGAACCTGTAAAAATCTGGGACGCTTGAGGGTAGCGAGTGGCATTCGCCCACTCGGGGCGATCGTCTTGCACAACCACTTGAAACCCAATTAGAGCGGCTACGGCTGCGAGCTGGATGCCGACATGCCCAGCTCCCACAATCAGCAACGTGGGCGGCGGTTGCAAAATCTCTACCATCCCATCGGCAGGCGGAGAGTCATTGAGTAATAATAAGTACGGAGAGCAATTGCTGGCCATGGGTGTGACGAGCTGAACCGACTGACCCGCGTTCAATAAGGCGCAAATTTGCGTAATCAGGGCGATCGCCGCCTCTCCCTGCCACCGTTCTACCCAAACCTGCATCTGGCCCCCACAAACGCCTTGCACCTGTCGATGGGGCGCACCCGACAGGTCAATGTCTACAAACTGCTTATCGCCCGTTTGCCACACCTGCTGCGCTAGCTGAATCACCTTTGCTTCACCCGCACCGCCGCCAATGGTACCCCGCACAGTTCCCTGCGCATCCAGTACCAGTTTTGCCCCTACTTCCCGAGGCACCGAGCCGTGAACCGCCGTCACGGTTGCTAGGACAGCGGCACCAATTTGCAGTGCGGCTGCCAAGTCTTGGTACCAGCTGTTCCCCCCAGTCAAATCACTGTGTGGAATGCGCATATTGCACTACGCCAAACCGCTCTATTCTAAGTTTTTTCCTCACAGAATCGTGATGAAGGAATTAGGATTGGGAAAACTAACTAGTAGATTCGCTGGCAAAGCGCTCTAGGTTCCGTAATGCTACTTGCTATGCTTCGCCCTGCCACTTCCTACCGCTTTGTGAGTCTGCGATCCAAGCTACTGTTTAGCTTTACGATCGTCTGTGGCGTGGCGTTTTCTGGCCTTTACTGGTGGTTCTACAGTTTTGTCACGCAAAGAGCACTTGATCGGCTGGAAACCGATCTGGTCGAAACCTTACAAGGCGCGATCGCCGATGTGAACCCTCAAGAGTTTTCTGCCCTTGCCGCTGTCAAATTAAAGCCCGGTCAAGACTTGCCCGTTGATAGCCCGCTCTATCAGCGCCATCAAAGCTGGCTGATGAATATCCAGCGAATTGAGCCTCGCGCTAATCCTTATACCCTGATTAAAGGAAAAAAGCCCTATGAAGCGCTGTGGGTCGGGGATATTTTGCGCGTGACTCAGCGAGACAATTCCACTACCTTTCTTGAATCCTATAATGCCGATCCGGCCAAGACTCGGCTTTATCAAGGCTTTACCACGTTAACGGTTACCTTAGATCCCTATACCGATACTTGGGGCAGCTGGATTTCTGCCTACGCTCCGATTACCAATGCGTATGGGCAACCCATCGGGCTAATGGGGATAGACTTTCGAGCCGATGATATCCTGGCCATTCGGCAAGAACTGCAGCGGCAGTTAGCGATCGCGTTTGCGATCGCTTACCTAGTGCTGATTTTGCTCCTATATCTGCTGTCCCGTATTTTTACTAAACCCATTTTGGAGCTAACTAAAGCCAGCGAACAAATCCGTGATGGTAAGTATGCGCAGGTGCTGTCTCAGTTTCAGCAGCGATTCATCCAAGATGAAATTAGTCAGTTGGCCAGCAGTTTTGAGCTAATGGCGGCTAAAGTGCAGCAACGGGAAGTGATCCTGGAAGATGAAAGCCGCACATTAGAGTATCAGGTGCAGCAGCGGACTCAGGAGCTAGAAGAGAAAAACGCGCGGCTGGCAAAGGCGCTGGAGGATCTCAAAAAAGCTCAAATACAGCTAGTGCAAACCGAAAAAATGTCTAGCCTAGGGCAACTGGTAGCGGGCGTAGCGCACGAAATTAACAACCCGCTCAACTTCATTCAGTGCAACCTTGTCCATGCTCGGGGCTACATGTGCCAGCTCATGGAACTGGTGCATCTTTATCAAACTCAATATCCTGAAACCACGTCAGAAATTCAGGATAAAGCAGATGAGATCAGCCTGCCCTTTATGCAGAGCGATTTGCCTAATCTATTGCATTCAATGGAAGTAGGTACCCTGCGGATTGAAGGGATTGTGAAATCTTTACGGCTGTTTTCTCGGCTAGATCAAGCTGAGTTTAAGGCGATTGATCTGCACGAAGATCTAGACAATACGCTGCGCTTGCTCAACACCCGCCTGCGAGCGACAGCTAGTCGGCCTGAAATCACGGTAGTGAAACAGTATGGTCAACTGCCGCTAGTCGAGTGCTATGCCGGACAGTTAAATCAAGTGTTGATGAATATGCTCACCAATGCGTTAGACGCCTTAGATGAAAAGAGCAGTTCTTATGATTTAGAAGAACATCCAGACATTGACACAGCGATTTGCCCCCCCGCAGCAGATCTGGCCTTACAGCCCAACCCAACCCTTTGGATTAAAACCAAACAGTTGAGCGATCGCATCGTTTCTATTCGGATTGCCGACAACGGGATTGGCATGTGTAATGCGGTCAGAGAAAAGATTTTTGACCCATTTTTTACGACCAAACCCGTCGGTCAAGGCACGGGCTTGGGTCTATCTATTTGCCATCAAATTTTGGTAGAAAAACATGAGGGCAAGCTCTACTGCAACTCTGTCCTAGGAGACGGGACAGAGTTTGTCATCGAACTTCCGGTTTCAGGATAATTGAGCGGCTGAAATTGGACTGGGAGCCGTGCGACTCCCAATGCCGCTTGCTGTTACTGATAAGCGTCCATCGGCAGGCAGGCGCAAACCAGGTTGCGATCGCCATAGGCATTGTCAATGCGGCCAACGCTAGGCCAAAACTTGTTGGCTCGCGTCCAGGATGTGGGATAGGCCGCTTGCTCGCGGGAATAGGGGCGATCCCAGGTGTCGCTCAGCAGCACGGCAGCCGTGTGGGGGGCATGCTTCAGCAGGTTATTCTGGGGGTCGGCTGCACCCGTTTCGATCTCACGGATCTCTTGGCGAATGGCAAGCATGGCATCGCAGAAGCGATCGAGTTCTTCTTGGGATTCACTCTCAGTCGGTTCAACCATAATCGTGCCTGCCACTGGCCATGACATTGTGGGCGGATGGAAGCCATAGTCAATCAGCCGCTTGGCAATATCATCGACCTCAATTCCTGCGGTTTTTTTGAACTGGCGCAGGTCGATGATGCATTCATGTGCCACCAGCCCAGTCTTGCCCTTGTAGAGAATGGAGTAGTCGTTTTCCAGTCGCTTGGCAATGTAATTGGCGCTGAGGATAGCGACTTCTGTAGCCTTGGTTAACCCCGCCGCGCCCATGAGCCGAATGTAGACCCAGGAAATCGGCAGAATGCTGCTGCTGCCCCACGGTGCAGCGGAGACTGACCCAACGCTCGTATCGCCCCCCATTGGCACAACGGCATGCCCCGGCAAAAACGGGATCAGGTGGGCGGCCACCCCAATGGGACCCATGCCTGGGCCACCACCGCCATGCGGGATACAGAAGGTTTTGTGCAGATTTAGGTGACACACATCTGCGCCAAAATCTGCGGGACGGCATAGTCCCACCTGGGCATTCATGTTGGCTCCATCCATGTAGACTTGAGCGCCGTGGGCGTGGACAATTTCGCAAATTTGCTGGATCCCTTCTTCAAACACGCCGTGGGTAGAGGGATAGGTCACCATGAGCGCCGCGAGGTTGGCGCTATATTTCTCGGCTTTGGCCTGGAGGTCGGCCATGTCAATGTTGCCGTCGCGATCGCACCCCACTGGCACCACCTTCATGCCTGCCATCACCGCACTAGCTGGGTTAGTCCCATGCGCCGATTCGGGAATTAGACACACGGTGCGATGGGCTTCGTGCCGCACGGCATGATATTGCCGGATCACCAGCAGCCCGGTATATTCGCCCTGAGAGCCGGCATTGGGCTGGAGCGAAATCCCGGCAAACCCTGTAATTTCTTTCAGCATGGCTTCTAATTGCTGAAACAAGATCTGGTAGCCCGTCGCTTGACTAATCGGTGCAAACGGGTGCATCTGACCAAACTCCGGCCAAGTCACAGGCACCATTTCCGCCGTGGCGTTGAGTTTCATGGTGCAGGAACCCAGCGGAATCATCGCGGTGGCGAGCGATAGATCCTTCATTTGTAGGCGATACATATAGCGCAACAGCTCGGTTTCAGAGCGGTAGCGGTTGAACACGGGATGGGTCAAAAACGCGGTAGTGCGCCGTAGGTCTGCGGGGATTGCCAAATCTGTCGGGGCACTACTCGTAGGGATGCTCGCGGCGGCAAAAATAGCCAGCAGTGCTTGCACATCTTGCGGTGCGGTGGTTTCATCGAGCGCAATGGTCAGAGTTTGGGCATCGAGCTGGCGCAGGTTGATTTGACGGGCGATCGCCCCTGCTATCACCGCACTGGCCTGCTCACCCACCGTCACCCGCACCGTATCGAAGAATGGCTCTGCCCCAATCGTGTAGCCCAATTCAGTCAATCCACTGGCCAGCGCCAGGGTCAACTGATGGACTCGAGTGGCAATCCGCGTCAATCCTTGCGCCCCGTGATAGACGGCATACATGCCAGCGATGATCGCCAATAATACCTGCGCCGTACAGATGTTGCTGGTCGCCTTGTCGCGGCGAATGTGCTGTTCACGCGTTTGCAGCGCCAGCCGCAGCGCCGGGTTGCCCAACACATCTTTCGACACCCCTACCAGCCGACCTGGAATTTGCCGCTTGTACGAATCTTTAGTCGCAAAATAAGCCGCGTGTGGACCGCCATAGCCCAACGGCACCCCAAACCGCTGGGTATTTCCCACAGCAATATCAGCCCCAAATTCTCCCGGCGGCTTCAGCAGCACCAGACTCAGCAGATCAGCCGCCACTGTCACTAGGGCTCCGGTCTGGTGCGCCCGTTGAGTAAAGTCGGTGTAGTCGTAGATCGCGCCATCGGTAGCCGGGTATTGCAGCAATACGCCAAACACCGGAGTGGCAAAATCAAACGTAGTGTGGTCGCCCACCAGCACCTCAATCCCCAGCGGTACGGCACGGGTGCGCACTACCTCAATTGTTTGGGGATGGCACGCGCTAGATACCCAGAAAGTTTTGGCACTGCCCTTGTACAGACCGTAGCTCATCGTCATGGCTTCCGCTGCTGCTGTGCCCTCATCTAGCAGCGACGCATTGGCAATGTCTAGCCCCGTCAGGTCAATCACCATGGTTTGAAAGTTAAGCAGTGCCTCTAGCCGCCCCTGGGCAATTTCGGGCTGGTAGGGGGTGTACTGCGTATACCAACCGGGATTTTCCAAAATGTTGCGCTGAATCACCGGGGGCGTGATGCAGTTGGAGTAGCCCATACCAATCCACGAGCGCCAGATCTGATTTTGGCTAGCGATCGCCCGCAACTCTTGCAGCGCCTCCGCTTCACTTCTTTGTCCGTCTAAGTCTAGCGATCGCCCCAACCGAATTGCCGGCGGTACCGTGGCCTCAATCAGCTCAGCTAGAGACTCAAATCCCAGCACCGCCAGCATCGCCCGCACCTCCTCATCGCCCGGTCCAATATGCCGCCGCGTAAAGTCATCGCTAGGCGGTAGGGACTCTAGTTGCTCCAGCCATAGGCTATGGTCTAGTCCTGGAGGGGTATCTAATGGCGATAAAGCGGCTGGCGATAGAGCGGCTGGCGATAGAGCGGCGATCGCCCCGTTTTTTGCACTGCCGTTGGCTGTAGATGCTCCCTCAACGACTTGAGGTGCAGTCTGAGGATAGAGAGAAGACTCAGGCGACATAGGAAATGCTCTAGAGATCGTGAGGACTAAAAAGTAGGCAAGCTTCCGTCAAGAAAAGCTAACCCGGTTAACCGTTCAAAATAACCGCCAACACCTTAAGACTCCGGATCAACCGCCTCAAGGAATGACTCTACTCTGACTATTCTGCAATAATTTGTAACGTTTTGGGTGCAGGAGCAGGAATATGAGCGAACGTTACCTCCTACTTTTCGTTTCCTTTCTTTTATCTCTCTCCCCCCTTTCACCCTCTCCCTATGTGCCTTCCACCAGTGCCCGATATTCTTCAGCCGTCATCGCTTCATCTAGATCGTTGGGGTTGCTGATGTGGATTTTGAGCATCCAGGCTTCCCCATAGGGATCGTTGGCCAATTCTTCGGGGGCTTCTAAAAGGCGTTCATTGCGATCGATGACGTTGCCCGAGATGGGGGCTTTTAGGTCTTCTACAGCTTTTACCGATTCCACGGTACCAAAGGTTTCACCCTTTTCTAAGTCGGTGCCAGTTTCGGGAAGTTCTAGAAAAACAATGTCACCTAGCTGATCGACGGCAAACGCAGAAATGCCAATCGTAGCGATATCGCCCTCTAATCGCACGTACTCGTGGGAGTCGAGGTATCTCAAATTGTCAGGGTAGTCAAAGCTCATAATATATACTACGCTCGCTTATAAAATGGACGTTTTACCACGGTTGTGGGATAGGGCTTGCCGCGAATTTCGACCTCTAGAGCTTGGCCAATTTTGGATAATGGGGTAGGGACATAGGCAAGGGCGATTGGGTAGCCTAGGGTGGGAGACTGGGTGCCGCTGGTGACAATGCCGACAGGCGTACCGTTGTGCAGCACGGGGTAGTCATGACGGGCAATGTTACGCCCTGGCATTTGTAGCCCGACTAAGCGACGGGAGACGCCAGTTTGTTTTTGCTGTTCCAATGCAGCGCGCCCGATAAAGTCGCCTTTTTGGTCGAGATGGACAAGCCAGTTTAACCCAGCTTCTAAAGGAGTAGTGCTGTCGTTAATGTCTTGTCCATAGAGTGCCATGGCGGCTTCTAGGCGCAGGGTGTCTCGCGCTCCCAATCCGCAGGGGAGGACGCCGAGCGAGAGCAGCGATCGCCACAGATCTTGACCCACCGATGCGTCTACCATCACTTCAAACCCGTCTTCTCCGGTGTAGCCCGTCCGTGCCAAAAATCCGGGTTGCCCCAGCACGCTGCACTCCACATGCCCAAATCGCTTGACGCTGCCCAGATCTGCCGTGACCAGCTGCTGAAGCAGATCTACGGCGGCGGGACCCTGGACAGCTATTAATGCCTTTTCTAAAGAAATGTCTTGGAACTCGACAGTGGCTAAATCTAAATGGTCTAACAGCCAGGTTTTGTCTTTTAGCGTCGTGGCCGCGTTGACAATTAGGCTAACTCGCTGCGTTCCATCAGCGGCGCTCCCCTGGTAATAAACAATCAGGTCATCGACAAT
>CASBQJ010000268.1 GCA_949127705.1 Synechococcales cyanobacterium PMM_0085 | reverse complement strand
TGGACAGATGAGCAAGCAAACTTGGTGCAAACGATCGCGGCTCAGTTGGCGATCGCCATCCAGCAAGCGCAAGCGTTTGAACAGGCTCAAACGGAGTTAGTCGAACGGCAGCAGGCAGAAGCCCACCTGAGAGCCGCCCTAGCTGAGAAAGAAGTTCTGCTGAAGGAAATTCATCATCGGGTTAAAAACAACCTGCAAATTGTCTCTGGACTCCTGCAACTCCAGGCGCAGAACTTCACCGATTTACCGATTGTCAATGCGCTCAGAGAAAGCCAAAACCGGGTGGAGGCCATGTCGCTAATTCATAAGAAGCTATATACGTCAAAAGACTTAGGACAAGTAGATGTAGCAGACTATATCCATAGCTTGGCCAGTAGCCTGCTGACCACCTATCAAATTTCTCCTGGCATGGTAGACTTACAGGTTAATGTAGACCCTGTGACTTTGAGCCTTGATCAGGCGATTCCCTGCGGCCTCATTATCAATGAACTGGTTTCTAATGCCCTAAAGTATGCATTTCCGCATAGCCAACCCGGAAAAATTTATATTAGCCTCTCTCAGATGGGCGATGAATTAGTATTAACCATTCGCGATAATGGGCTTGGCTTACCGGAAAACGTAGATTGGCTAGGGCGTCAGTCGTTGGGGTTGTCGTTAGTCTATGCGTTGGCGACTGAGCAATTGGAAGGTACCCTAACCGTCGAACCTGCTGAGGGCACGGCATTTCGGTTAAGCTTTCCTCAGGTCATGCCAATCATCCCCAAACCCATGGCAGTCCTCAACCCGTTGTGAACTGCGATTGTGAGATCACGAATCAGACACTAGGGTGGACGTTGTCTGCCTCGCTTCTCACCACTCATAGAAGACTGCTATAGGATGTTGAACAAATAGAGGCTTCATGGCTGCGATCCGGGTGCTGGTAGTTGAAGACGAAGTGATTGTGGCAAAAATCATTGCCATTCAACTGAAGCAGCTGGGATATGTCGTACTAGATACGGCTTCATCTGGTACAGCGGCGATCGCCAAAGCAATTGAAACCCGACCCGACCTAGTGCTGATGGATATCGTGCTCAAAGGCGACATGGATGGTGTAACGGCCGCCGCCCATATTCGCAGTCAGATCAACATTCCGATCATTTACTTAACCGCCTATTCTGATGATGATACCTTGCAGCGCGCCAAGCTGACTCAGCCATGTGGCTATATTACTAAGCCATTTACCGCTAACGATCTGCGAGTGGGGGTTGAAATTGGCATGTTTAAGCATCAAGTGGCGCAAGAGTTGCAAGACAATCGAGATCAGTTGGCCACCCTGCTGCGGTCGATGAGTGATGCGGTGATTGCGACCGATGATCAAGGTGCCATCACGTTTATGAACCCGGCAGCTGAAGCGCTGACGGGCTGGCCGCAAGCCGAAGCCTTGGGTAGGGCAAGTGCTGACGTTTTCCAGTTGATCCATGAAGTCACGGGTGTTCTAGTCGTGAACCCGGTGCTGCGCGTCCTGCAAGAACAGCAGGTGGTTTATTTAGATCACTTGACGGCGCTCGTCAACCGAGAGGGGATCCACATCCCCACTGGGAATACGGCCTCACCGCTCAAGCGCCCCTCTGGAGAGGTGATCGGGGTGGTCGTTGTGTTTTGGGATCTAAGCGATCGCCGTCAAACCGAGGTGCTAGCGGAGGCGCTAGAACAAGAAAAAGAGCTAAATTATCTTAAATCCCAATTTGTTTCGACCGTATCCCATGAATTCCGTAACCCCTTGGCCATTATCCGCACAGCAACAGAGCTATTAGAGCAGCGGCAGGGTATTTCCGACGCTAAAAAAAGCTCGTACTTGCAGCGGATTAAAACATCTGTGCGCACTATGAATCAGCTGATGGAAGATGTGTTGCTGATGGGGCAAGCGGACGCGAGTCGGCTAGTGTGCACCTTAGCGCCACTCGATTTAGCAGAATTCTGTCGTAGTTTAGTTGAAGAATATTTAATTATTGAAGAGAAACAGGCTGAAGCGAAGCCCCATGAAATTATTTTTAGCTGTCAAGGTGAGTGCCCCGATGCCTGGATAGATGAGAAGCTATTGCGCTATATTTTGACCAATCTTTTATCTAACGCCATTAAATATACTCAGGCCAATACACCTATCCAGCTTCGTTTAATCATTGATAGTGCCAAACAGGTCGCAACCTTCCAGGTGCAAGACCAAGGAATTGGGATTCCTAATGCAGATCAGCAACGGTTATTTGATTCATTTTTTCGAGCCACCAATGTCGGATCGATTCAAGGCACTGGGCTAGGGCTAGCGATCGTTAAACGCTGTGTAGAATCACACTCGGGTCACATTAGCCTAACGAGTCAGGTGGGTATTGGCACCACAGTCATTGTCACCTTACCGCTCAGTTTATCGACTTCAGATTAAGGGCTAGACGGGCTGCCAGGTTCAGTTTCCGGCCCAGCAGGAAACCGAACGCCTGCTTGATTCGATGCCCATTTCGGATATTTTTGCATGGCCTGACTATAGATTGCAGACGCGATCCAGCGATCCAGCCAGGTCTGTAGCTGAGGCCAGGGCTGTTGGCTAAACCAGGTTGGATCGCTATGGGCAAACTGACGGACAAAGGGCGCGATCGCCATATCGGCTAAGGAGAGGCGATCGCCACACAAATGCTGGGTTTCACTCAATTGAGCATTCAGTCTGGCCAAATATACAGCGCCTGCCGCCCGGTGCGTTTGCGGATTGCTACCGGGATAGCGCTCGGCATACTTATAGCGATCCAGGTGATATTTAAACTCTTGGTCGAACTGGGCAATGAGATCTAGCATGGTTTGCAGCTCACCCAATTCTGGCCTCAACCAGCCCTCCGGGTCGTGCTGGTTCAATGCCCACCGCATAATGTCAATGCTTTCGTCCAACACCTGCCCGTCTGAGTTAACCAAGACCGGAACGGTGCCTTTGGCAGAAACGGCCAGCATCTCCGGTGGCTTATCTCGCAATACCACTTCGCGCAGTTCACAGACGCGATCGCTGACAATCAAAGCCAATCGAGCGCGCATGGCATAAGGGCAACGGCGGAAGGAATACAAAATGGGATAGGCTGACATGCCGTTAGCCGACCGCATCGTCTAGGTTTTCCTTGGCGGCATAGCGTGCGCCAATGTGCGGCTGGTGGCGACGTTGAGCCAGTTCAACCTGCCGCTGCCGCTCCAGTAAGCCTTTTTTCTGCGCCTCTGTTTTTTTGTTGTAGCACTGGGGGCAGCTAATCCCAAGCACAAACCATGCGGACGCCCGATCGGCAGGGCTGATCGGTTGGCGGCAGGCACGACACAGTTGATAGTTACCGGGCTGCAACCCATGCCCCACAGAAACGCGCTCATCAAAGACAAAACAGTCGCCTTGCCAGCGGCTTTCCGTCTCAGGCACCGTTTCCAAATACTTGAGAATCCCGCCTTCTAGGTGATAGACATCCTCAAACCCTTCACTGCGCAAGAAGGCCGTAGATTTTTCGCAGCGAATCCCACCCGTGCAAAACATCGCTACTTTGGGTTTGCTGCGCAGTGCAGCTTCCTGCCGCACCCAGTCTGGTAGCTCACAGAAGCTCTTGGTCTGGGGATTGAGCGCGCCGCCAAAGGTGCCGATCGCCACCTCATAGTCATTGCGCACATCTACCACAATCACATCTGGATCGTCTAGCAGATGGTTCCACTCCTCCGGTTTGACATAGGTGCCCGCCATCCGGTTGGGATTAATCCCTGGGACGCCCATGGTGACAATTTCGCGCTTCAACCGCACCTTCATCCGGTAAAACGGTGGTTTTTCGGAAAACGATTCTTTGTGGCTCAAATCGGCTAAGCGCGGGTCACGCCGGAGAAATTCGAGGACGGCATGAACCTGCTGGGGGGCAGCTGCAATGGTGCCATTAATCCCCTCATTGGCCAGCAAAATTGTCCCTTGCACCTGGTTGTCGTCGCAGCAGGCCAGCAGCGGCGCTCTCAGATCGGCAAAATCTGGCAGCTCAACGAATTTGTACAGTGCAGCGGTTAAGAATTTAGCCATGCGATGAAAACGTCTGTCGATGAATCTCGATAGGATGGAGGAATGGGGTAGTGCCCCAGTTCGCTGAACTTTCGTTCATTATATATGACTCATGTTTCAATCATTATTCCGGCGTTGAACGAGGCCAGCCGTCTGGGGCAAACGCTGCGCCAGCTGGCCGTTCTAGAGCCGCCTGCCTTAGAAATAATAGTGGTTGACGGCGGCAGTCACGATCATACGGTGGCGATCGCCCAAGCGGCGGGGGTCAAGGTGCTCAATTGCGATCGCCGCAGTCGGGCGATCCAAATGAACCAGGGGGCGCAAGTGGCCAGCGGCGATACGCTGTGTTTTTTACATGCCGATACTAGCGTCCCCCATGACCTGATTGCCGTGATCGAAAGTACCCTAGCCGATCCAACGATTGCCTGCGGTGGGTTCATCTCCTTGATGGTCGGGGCGCAAACTACTCGCTGGAGTATTTCTCTACATAACTACCTCAAAACCTACTACGCTCCGCTGCTGTTTCGCCCCCACCTATTTTTTAAAGGGCTGCGTCTGTTGTTTGGCGACCAGGTGATGTTTTGTCGGCAAATCGATTTTTGGGGCTGCGGCGGGTTTGATGCCGCCTTGCCGATTATGGAAGATGGAGACTTGTGTGTGCGGCTAGCCCGCAAAGGCCGGATTCGCCAGGTGAATCGAGTGGTGCAAAGCTGCGATCGCCGGGTAGCTCGTTGGGGTAGCCGAAAAGCCACGGCCCTTTATTTATTCATTGGCTGCCTGTGGGGACTGGGTGTATCGCCGACCTACCTCAAACGGTTTTACGACGATGTCCGCTGATTCAGGCTCCAGTCATAGTCGAGGTAGGCCATCGGCGTTGATGCAGTTAATGTTGGCTCAGACGCCAGCGGCAGCTGGAGATACGTCCCGATGTACTCTGGAACGGACCCTGCTGCGTGCTGAAAATCTTGCCGATACCATTGAAAGATTTTGCTACAGTAAAGCGTTCCCGTTGATGCCTCGTACCGGACTTTATCAGGATTGTTGATGAAGCGGTAGGCATCGTCTGTCAGCTGCTGCTCGACCCTTTCTGGTCTGTAGGCTTCCGGTCGCAGCAGCGGACAGCCAATTGAGGCGCAAACAATCGCAAAGTGAATTCGAGGTTCCTGCAACTGGCCGCGCAGAATTTTGTTTTCAATGGCGCTCAGGCTGTACTGCTGATTGGCAACGCGGTAGGCTCGGCGTTGAAATACCCAAAGAAATGCCAGCCAGTTGGGCATTCCCCACACGATCGGTCGAATTGAGGCGATCGGGTAGCGTTCTAAAACGGTTGCGGTCATCAACGCATTGTATAAATTAATCCATAGCGCCAGCTGGTCTTGGCGCGTCAGGGCTGGGTCGAGGTTGATAGTTGCTAATGACCCTAGCCAATTTTTAAGCGTCCGAGGCTGCTCTGTTTTCCAAGCTCGATAGTCTACTCGCCCGTGCTGATCTACATACTGGTGCAGTAAGGTATCCCAAATTTCAAAGTCAACCGCCATAACTGACAAAATCCGAAAAAGCATGAT
This sequence comes from Synechococcales cyanobacterium PMM_0085, assembly GCA_949127705.1. Classification (GTDB taxonomy): domain Bacteria; phylum Cyanobacteriota; class Cyanobacteriia; order Elainellales; family Elainellaceae; genus CASBQJ01. The sequence goes on along the minus strand of CASBQJ010000268.1, from coordinate 8,205 downwards.
CGATCGCTGTAGTCAATCCTGACATTAGCAGCAGGTGTCGCGCGGTTTTGACAAAATGCTGAATAGAGTCTGTGAGTCTATGGCGATCGCATGACTCGTTTTGATCAGTAATCTAGGTAACCTATGACCCTTAAAAAAATTCCGTTAGTTGTCTTAGTTAGCACACTATGTTCATTGCCCATTGCCGCCGCTGGGTTTATGCCTCCGCCCACCGTCTTATCAACCGCACAGAGCGCGATCGCGCAGGCATTCTTAGATGAACGCTGCCCCGATCAATATGTTTATGTGCTGGGAGAAACGCCTAATTTTAGCGTCGTGATTTGCGGCGATCGCACTACAGGCTTCCCCACCCATTATCTAGGCGTCTCAAAACAAACTGGTTCTAGCATTCTGCTGCCGCTCAGTGCCTATACAAATGACCGCTTTTTTGCCCGCAATGGAGCCTATACATACACACTCGATTTAAGCCGTCAAACCTTAAGAATCGGCATACCCGGTATCCCGCCGCAAGTAGAACCATTTACGCCCGAAACCCCCTAACGCTTAGGATCATAACTTGACTAATATGCAATCCTCTGGGTAGGGACATAGCACTGCTATGTCCACCCAAGTGCATCAATTTTGCCGGTTATTTAATTTGCGATCCTGATCCTTAGCCCACTGCTCAAAGCTCCAAACTAAGTTGAACATCCTCTGGAGCAGTAGCATTTGGGGCGGCATGTTCTACGTCGCTGGCGGCCCCAGATAAATTTGAAATCGTTAAACCCAATAGCCGAATGGGTTGATGATCAATCTTAACTAAGCCCAATAGCTCAATTGCAACACTGACGATCGTATCTAAATGCTCAATCGCCACAGGGAGCGTTTTACTGCGGGTAACTTGTTGATAGTCGGCATACTTTAGCTTCAACGTCAGCGTTCGGCCAGTCGTGTGTTGGGCATCTGAGCGACGTTTCAAAATGGCGGCGATCGCCTCCAATGCTTGCAAAATTTCTGGGCGATCGATCAAGTCAGGGTCGAAGCTATTTTCTGCACCTAGCGATTTACGGATGCGATTCGGCTGCACAGGGCGATCATCCTGCGCTCTGGCTATTTTGTAGTAGAACCGTCCCACTTTGCCAAACTGCTGCACCAGATCGGCTTCACTCCACTGTTTAAGATCAGCGCCGCTCTGAATCCCCAACCCATGCATTTTAATCGTAGTGACTTGGCCAACGCCGTAAAACTTTTCGATCGGCAATTGTTCAATAAACGTAGCTGCCTGGTCAGGCGGGATTAAGCACAACCCATTGGGTTTATCCATTCCCGAAGCAATCTTGGCCAGAAACTTGTTAATCGAGATTCCGGCTGACGCTGTGAGCTGGGTCGTTTCGTAGATCCGCTGTTTAATCTCTTGAGCAATTCGCGTAGCCGAGGTTAGCCCTACTTTATTCTGCGTCACATCTAAATAGGCTTCATCTAGTGCCAGCGGTTCAACTAAATCGGTATAGCGATAAAATATCTCGCGAATTTGCTCTGAAATAGCACGGTAAACATCAAACCGTGGCGGCACAAAAATTAGATGCGGGCATTTATGATAAGCCGTTCGCGATGGCGTAGCCGAATAAATTCCATACTGGCGCGCTTCATAGCTGGCGGCAGCAACGGCTCCCCGCTGTGCTGGAGAACCCCCGACCACCAATGGTTTCCCTCGATAGCTGGGCTGATCGCGCTGTTCCACAGACGCATAAAATGCATCCATATCAATATGAATAATTTTTCTGACAGCGTTCATACATCCAGTTAGCTTGCCAGGTAAGAACCGCCTCAATCGTTACGGTTTGAGTCAGGCAGCAGATTCTATCCGGTGAGCGACCAGGGATAGAGCACCCGCTCTTGCCTATCTTAATCGGCACAGTCAGATTTGCGCTCTTTCTCACTACTCACTATTGTAGGATGCTCCTGGCTCAAGAAAATTGGTCAAGCTCAAAGCCCATTACAGGAAAACTTTAAGCTTGACCAAAGATGGAGTTTTCACCCCACTGAACTAGTCAACCGTGATTGAGGTCAACCGTCATCGAGGCAGAAACAGCTGCTGGAGGCTGAAATTACTTAGCCAAACATTCAACTTTACTCTGCTTTTTACCAGCGACAGTAGCAAGAGCGTCGGCATACAAATCCTGATACAGCCGATTCCAAATGTAGGCACCGAGTTCCAGTCCTTTCTCAATGAAGCGACGTCGAGCCGGATCTTGCCATAGAGGTTCCACAATGGCAAAAAACTCTTCAGCATGGCGAGAATCAATTTCAGCGTGCAGTGCATAGTGAGTCAGGTGTTCGGGCTGAACCCAGCCGCGTTGGATCACAGTCCGAGCGATCGTTGCTGAAATGGTCATAAATGCATATTCAATGATCCCTAAGCAGCAAACCCCAACTTCAACTTCATCTAGAACACAAGTGCCCATCAAGATATTGTTGAGCGCATCAATTGAAGCCCAAGGACGCATGTTGTCAAAGTCAGTATCGCCATCAATCGATTGGACAAATTTGCGAATGGTTACCTCATGAAAAGCATCGGGTTGAAAATCGCCATGCTCTTCAACCACATTATGTAGTAGATCAAGCCGGGTGCGGGGATCAGGAATTCTAGCGAGTAACGCTGCCATTGGACGGGCAAAGTACACCACAATAAAATAGAACTGTTCTTGAGTGAGCCGGAAGACTTCTAATGGCATAGAACCGTTTTGGAGATCACGGAAGTATGAATTTTCCATCATGCCAACCTTTACCAAGACGGATTGAGCACAGTCTGTGACCTGAGCAGCACGGGTAGAAGCAACAATGGATTGCATGCAGGTAACCTCAAAAGATTGATGTATATAAGGTTCCCAAGTTAATTAAAAACTAACAGGTAACTATATAAAGTTTTGGAGGTTTAAGCGTGGCTTGATCACACTGCAATTGAAGAGCCATTTGCCGCAGCCCCATTGCTGGCTGCGATCGCAGGTGCTAGGGGTGTGTCGGTGGTGGGTATCGCGACAGTGGCAGCGCGACGCGTAGTCTTGCGACGGGAGCCGCCTGCCATTTCATATTCTTGACTGTTGCGGCCATAGCGGCTGCCTACTCCCAACAGCATCTTTTCCGACAGTTCCAGCACCGCTTTTTCTATAGTGCTAACATCGTCTGCCATTTTGTCGATCGCCGATAGAGCTGTATTGTAAGCAGCCAGCTTCGATCGCAAATCGTGAATCATGCTGCTATAGGCAGCTAAGGTGAGGCCATGGCCAAAGTCGAGCGTGGTATTTAAAGACTGTAGGCTTTCAATCCGGCGTTCGGCATGAGTTAGCGTATTAGAGTTCCGTTTGCGACGAGCCATGCGACATCCTGATTATTGTGTAAACCATCACACGGTAGCCAGATGAGCGTCTTTCTGCCCTGAGTGAAAACCAGCAGGATTAGTAGGGGTGGCGATCGACTCTGAGAATTTCTCGCTATTTCTACGGAAACTGTGTATTCTTTAAATCAAATAAAGCAGACTGTTGACACAGCAGTGTTTAATTTATCAGGGAGCTTGAAGTACAGGTATAGAAGCTTAAACGAGACTTATACGAGTTTGAATCTGAGTTACTCATACTTAAGGCTGAGTAGCAAAGATTAATACCTGAGTTACTCAGCCTTAAACGTTACTTATCAACCAAACAACGCGAGTGACTCAGATTAAAGGTTGAATAGTTCACGTTCTAATCGGAGTAGCTCAAGTTCTAATCGGAGTAGCTCAGGCTCTAATTGGAGTAGCTCAGGCTCTAATTGGAGTAACTCAGGCTCTAATCGGAGTAACTTGCACTTGAATCGGAGTAACTTAGGCTGTTGTCTGAGTTACCCAGCTCATCTGAGTTACCTAGCGCATTAGAGGGGCTGCGATGATTCAAATTGGGTGCTGCTAAATACAAATATAATGTGTGCCGTCTTGAACGTGAGCGAGACGCTCACACTTCCAGTCACACCTAATTCAAATCGTTCTATGTCGGGTTGCGATCGCCGCGCTGCTCTATATAAACCGGGTGAGAGATTAAATCCTCTGTGGGCAATGCTCACCTACACTGAGTAAAATTCATTACGGTAAAATCTACTACAGTAGAATGAGATCAAGGCGTGATACTAGAAATAAGACGTATATGTGCCGCTGAAAGCAGGACAGTGAGACAAGCGCCCAGAACAGCTGAAACTATCGCTGCGGAATACTTTCATCGTTAGGGTCATCCACATTGTCTCAACTCATGCTTTTAAGGCGCTGATATATTGGTAGCGTCAACTACCTAAATTTGATACATATCATACGTTTTGTCAGATCACTACCCAGTATGATTCGTAAGTTTGCTATCTAAAGGGAAATTAAATTTTATGAGTGGCAATGAATCACGCTTCCAAGCAATTTGTCAGATTACCGACCGAGAGGTACTACCACCCAAGACGCCAAGCCGTTTGGAAGAAATGTGGGCAATCGACGTCTTTAGCCTGAATAAAATGCAGGCTTGTCTGCCCAAGGATGTCTTTAAAGCCATTAAGAAAACAGTTCAATCGGGTGGCAAACTAGATGTGTCGGTGGCGGGCGTTGTGGCTGCTGCGATGAAAGATTGGGCTATTTCCAAAGGGGCACTCTACTACGCCCACGTTTTTTATCCGATGACCAACATCACAGCAGAGAAGCATGATGGGTTTGTGTCGGTGCAAAGCGACGGCTCGGCCATCACAGAATTTACAGGCAAGGTATTGGTGCAGGGTGAGCCAGATGGTTCTTCATTCCCCAATGGTGGCATTCGCTCTACCTTTGAAGCGCGTGGCTATACTGCATGGGATGTGACCAGCCCTGCCTATATCATGCAAACTGATAACGGTGCAACCCTTTGTATCCCAACCGTCTTCATCTCTTGGACGGGTGAAGCGCTAGACAAGAAAACACCGCTGCTCCGCTCAAATGCGGTGATGAACAAAGCGGCCACTCGGCTGCTAAAACTGTTAGGACATACCGATGTTGCCACTGTTAACTCCAGCTGTGGCGCTGAGCAAGAATATTTCTTGATCGATTCCCACTTTGCCAACAGCCGTCCCGATTTGCTGTTAACGGGTAGAACGCTGTTTGGTAAGCCGGCAGCCAAGGGTCAACAGTTTGACGATCACTACTTTGGAGCGATTCCAGAGCGCGTCCAGGTCTTCATGCAAGACGTGGAAGAACGGATGTATCGTCTCGGGATTCCGGCTAAAACCCGTCATAACGAAGTGGCACCGGGTCAATTTGAACTTGCTCCCTTCTTTGAAGCCGCCAACGTGGCTAGCGATCACCAGCAGATGACGATGACCATTCTGAGAAATACCGCTAAGAAACATGGTTTTATCTGCCTGCTGCATGAAAAACCCTTTGCTGGCATTAATGGTTCTGGAAAGCATGTCAACTGGTCGGTCGGCAATGCTACCCAGGGTAATCTGCTCGATCCGGGCGATACTCCTCACGATAACCTGCAATTCTTGCTGTTTTGTGGAGCGGTTATCCGTGGTGTTCACCTGTATGGCCCTCTGCTGCGCGCTGTCGTTGCATCGGCTAGTAACGATCACCGTTTGGGTGCCAACGAAGCTCCGCCTGCTATCATCTCGGTCTACCTGGGTTCACAGCTAGAAGATGTGTTTGAGCAAATTAAGCAAGGTGATGTCAAAAACTCTGCCCATGCCGGGGTGATGAACCTGGGCGTAGATACCTTGCCAGAGTTCCCCAAAGATCCGGGCGATCGCAACCGCACCTCGCCGTTTGCCTTTACCGGTAACCGATTTGAGTTTCGTGCAGTCGGCTCTAACCAAGCAGTCTCCGGCCCACTGGTAGCGATGAATACTATTTTGACGGATTCGCTAACCTGGGTTGCCGATAAGCTAGAAGCTGAGTTAGCCAAAGGCGTTGGGTTGAATGATGCCGCTTTCAGCATTCTCAAAGAGGTGATGGAACAACATAGCGCAGTTGTTTTTGGTGGCAATGGCTATTCTGAAGAATGGCACAAGATGGCGGTAGAGGAACGCGGATTACTCAACCTGCCAACCACTGCGGACGCCCTGCCAACGCTGAAAGAAAAATACATTGAAGAACTGTTTGAAAGAACTGGCGTGCTATCAGCCACAGAACTGGAAAGCCGCTTTGAGGTGTATGCAGAACAGTATCTTCAGGTGATTGAAATGGAAGCCAAGCTCGTGATTAGCATGGCTAAAACGGTGATTTACCCAGCGGCTTTCCGCTACTTGTCTGAACTGTCGGTCACAATTGCCAATTTGAAAGAAATTGGCATTGACCTGGAGAAAGAAAGTGCTGAGAAAGTGGCTGCACTGATCAAGTTGATGATGGATACCCTGAGCAAACTGGATGCCGCCCTGAGTAAGCATGACTTTGGGTCGATTGAAGAACATATGCAGTATTCTGCGAAGACGCTGCGTCCAATGATGGACAAGGTTCGTGAATATGCTGATGCCTTAGAGGGTGAAGTGGCAGATGATTTGTGGCCGTTGCCCAAGTATCAGGAAATGTTGTTTATCAAGTAGTTGATGCCAGCAACATTGGTGATGCGAGCATTGGTGATGCGAACAAGATTGCTGATGCGAACAACACTGCTGCTCGGGCGGTTTAATCCAATTCGAGCAGTCTGATCAATTTAAACCCCCGCCGGCCTAAAGCAAGCGGGGGTTTTTAAGATTGCCAGCCTTGAGTGTCTGGGGGGCTATTTAGAGAGGAGTGTATTGCTAGTAGCCGAGACCAACGGATAGGTGCAGTAGCGATCGCGGCCTGTTGCCTTAGCCTGGTAAAGCGCTTGATCGGCAGCAGAAATTAAGGCATCTGGTAACAGCGGCAACGCCTGATGTGGCTGCATGCTGGCAATTCCTATACTGAGCGTTACCCAAGGACTGATTGCAGAATTGGGATGGGGTAATTGACGCGCATGCAAACGAGAACGGAGCCTTTCTGCCACTTTTATCGCACCGTCAATCAACGTATTTGGCAAAATAATCGCAAACTCCTCACCTCCGTACCGGGCTGCTAAATCACCAGAACGGTTGGCCGTACCACCAATGACACTAGCAATCTGACGTAAACAGTCATCTCCCTTTTGATGGCCATAACCTTGGGCATCGTTATACAGCTTAAATGAATCTATATCGCATAAGATTAACGCCAACGATGACTGTTCTCTGAACATCCGACGCCACTCTTGTTCTAAATGATGATCAAACTGGCGTCGATTAGCGAGCTGAGTCAGGCCATCCACACTTGCCAACTCTTGAAATAGTTGATTTGCTGATTCTAGCTGCTGCAATAGATGGGATTGTTGGATTAACCGTCGTACCCGTTGCCGCAGGACTGCCCAATGAATGGGTTTTGTGACATAGTCGATTGCTCCCGCTGCAAATGCTCGATCGACCGATGACTGATCGTCTAGACCCGTAATCATCAGGATGGGAGTATGGTCGGCGTTGGGCATCGTTTGTAGCTGGGCGCAACACTCAAACCCATCCATAATCGGCATGACTCCGTCTACAAGCACCATGTTTGGCTGGAGGCGTTTGTAGGCATCTATCCCTTCTCTACCATTACTAGCTTCAGCAATTTGATAGTTTTCATGTTCTAAAAACCGACGAATCTGCATGCGTGTAATGTGGTCATCGTCAATTAATAAAATTAGAGGTGAGCGATGGGGACGGGCTGAAAGTGCTTCGTTTGGATAGTTGGATAAGATTGCAGCAAGTCTATGCATATGAACGAAACCTATCGCCTAGAGAAATTGCTGTACCCCAGCAACTGGTATGTGATGAGCCACTGCTAGAGATGAAAAACATTTATTGTCATAGAATTCCCAATTACTGGCGATCGCTCTCTATAGCTATACAGGTGCAAGCCAAGCTGAAATTAGCTCGGTAAAAAACTGATTAGCGATCGCCTCATGCAGGTAACTGGCAGGGGGCATGGCTCGCTGTGACCAAGCTTGCGATCTCGCCGCATGCTATTGTTCGCGGGGGGTTGCTCCAGCGGTATAGCGTTGTGGCTCAATACTGTTGTCAGAGGAATGGATAGTGCAGAAATGAAGAAGTAATCTGCTGTTAGAGAATTTTAACCACATGATGGATAGTGTCCTTTCCGCGATGGTAATAATTGTGTCGATTGGGGTCAATCCGGTGTTTTTGGTGATGAGCTTCGAC
>CASBQJ010000267.1 GCA_949127705.1 Synechococcales cyanobacterium PMM_0085 | reverse complement strand
GGTTTGAGTTAGACGGTCAACTCAAACCTTAGAGTTTCATAGCTTTTTATCAAAAAGAGCGGATGCCTTAGTTCCCTTGGGATCTGGCATCCGCTCTTTTTTGATTGGACTTGGCTTAATTGACTTAGTTTAATTGACTTAGCCAATATCAAACCGATGGCCGATGCGTTGCTCATCCTCGGTGCGGAACCCAAGCTCTAGGAGCGCTTTGCGGATTTTGGCTTTGGAGGGGCGAATGGTGGGAACCGTTAAGCCCAGCTCTCTAGCTGTCTCAAATAGCTCTCGCATTAACAGCTCCAAAGAACTGTCGTTGGCATCTTGAGGGAGATGTTCAATTCTGGCTTCATAGGCCAGCGTATAGAGTTCTAAGTGATGCTTTCCCATCACCCTAGCTAGCTTTCTCAAGGTTTCAGGGGTAGGGCAAGTACCCTTAAAGCAGGCTCCGCGCAGCCGGGGCTGAGGCACGCCAGATAGTTCTGCCAAGCGGTTCATGCTAACCCCTTGCTCTTCTAGGTATTGAAGAATCAGTTGCCCTAATGGCGAACAGTCTTCTGCTTTGATTTGCAACCTTGCTGGCATTAATTTGTAGTCGGGGGCTAGCGGTGAGTTATAGGTGAAATCCTCAGCGCTTTGAGGAAGCACCAACTTGCTTTCATATTGTAGTACCTAGATCCAGGTACGTCGAAATCCTGGGTTTTCCTGTACGATTGGCAGATGGTAGATATGCGGGTTTGCGGCTGTGTATCAGGTGGTATCAGAAGCGCGATTGGTGGGTAGCGGCATTAGGAATTGCGTCCCGCCATCACTCCGCCATCCACATTCCAGGTAGCGCCCGTTACCCAAGCGGCTTGATGAGATAGCAAGAAGGCGATCGCCCGATCACGACTCGCCGTCTACCCTAATTCTTCCAATTTTCGCGGCGCAGTAGTGGGTTGATAAATTCGTTTAAACCTTCACCGACCAGCGATAGCCCCACCACTAGTGACGTTAGCGCCAGCCCCGGAAATAATGCCGTCCACCAAATCCCGGTGGGTAGGGCATCGAGGGCTTGACGCAAATCTGCACCCCATTCGGGGGTTTGGTCGGGCAAGCCCAGTCCCAAAAAGCCCAGTCCGCCTAGGGTGAGGGCGGCATCGGCGGCGTTGAGGGTAAACAAGACTGGGACGCTTTGAATCACGTTAAAAAATAGGTAGCGCGATAGCACTCGCCAGGTGGTGGCACCCATCGATTGGGCAGCTTCAACGAATAGCTCTGTTTTGACGCTAACGGTATGGTTGCGCACAACGCGGTAATACTGCGGGATGTAGGCAATGCTGAGGGCGATCGCCGCATTCATAACCCCACGCCCTACGACAAACGCTAGCGTCACCGATAGCAGCAAACCGGGCAGGGTATAGATCGTATCCATCAAAAACAGCAGTACCCGATCTAACCTGCCGCCCAAGTAACCGCTCAACATCCCCAACGGCACCCCAACAGCCACACTCATGACTGTGGCCAAAACCACAACTAGCAATGCCATCCGACTGCCAAATAACGTACGAGAAAACACATCGTAGCCCTCGCGGCTAGTGCCAAACCAGTGGGCGGCTGACGGTGGCTCGTGGATTGGGTTTGACAGCGAATCGAGCGGATCTTGCAGCCAGCCCCAGGATTGAAATGCCGGGGTAAGGAGGGCGATCGCCACAAACAGCGCTGTAATCACAATTCCAGCCCACATCATTTGCACAGACAGGCTAGAGTGGCGCAGAACATTTAGAGAGCGGGGCAGTCGCAGCTTGGTCAAGGTCATGATGCGGACGGTCGCATGATACAGAATCTACTCATTGTGGCATGCAGGTGCGGCTCTCTTTGCGCGGATGGTACGCGCAAGACCAACCTAAAAGAAAATGGCGGTTCACGCTCGCCGTGAACCGCCATCGCTGATGAGTCAGTTGCTAGTTAACCCGCCGCTACAGAATTGGCCCAGTCTTTTGCCCAGGCCAAGTTTTGCTGTACCCGTTCGGCATTGGCCGCTTCGGAGTACAGCCGCAATACGGGTTCTGTGCCACTAAAGCGGATCAGCAGCCAGCTTTGATCAGCCAGTTGAAACTTGTAGCCGTCGATGTCAATGTAACTGAGGACGGCTTGCCCGCCGATTTCGGTAGGCGGTTGGGTTTGCAATTCGTTCAACAGGCGCGATCGCACGGCCATGCTGGCTAGCGGTAAATCAATCCGGTCATAGTCTGAGGTAAAGTTGGTTCTGGCCTGGAGGTCTGCATACTGCTCACTCAAGTCCATATCTGCTCCCACCACCGCTTCTAGCACATACAAAGCCGAAAGCAGCGCGTCGCGTTCGGGAATGTGGTTGCCGTAGCCAATGCCGCCCGATTCTTCCCCACCCAAAAATACGGCAGACTCTAACATCCGATCGGCGATGTATTTGTAGCCAATTGGGGTTTCATGTACCGATAGGTCAAACAGTTTGGCCACAAGTGGAATTAGGTTGGAGCCGCTAATGGTTTTGACAATTTCGCCCGTAAAGCCTCGGTGGATGGACAAGTGCTGAATCAGGACAGGGATCAAAACTTGAGAACTCAGAAAGGTTCCTTGGCCATCGACGGCGGCAATGCGATCGCTATCGCCATCAAACACTAAACCCACCACTAGCTCGTCGGCAGATTTGCGGTTGTAGGTTTTGATTTGATGGAGTAAATCGGGCAGGTAGCGGGGCAGAGGTTCGGGGGCACCACCGCCAAATGTGGGATCGGCATCGCCGTTGAGTTCGCGGATGGGGATCCCCAGCAGTTGTTCTAACCCACCCGCAGCAGCACCGTGCATCACATCGGCAAAGACGGTGAGTTTGCCGCTGGCGATCGCCTGCTTCAACCGCGACACATCTACTTTGGCCTGTAACCCTTCACAGTAGCTAGTCCACGGGTTAAATGATTGCAGCATGCCTCGGGTGGCGGCAGGCGGCAAGGGCTGCGATAGCAATGCCTCAATGGCCTGCGTAATGTCGGGGGAAACAGAGCCACCAAACCCGCCCTTTACCTTTAAGCCGGAATAGGCGGCTGGGTTGTGGCTAGCGGTAATGACAATCGCCCCTAGAGCATTGAACTGCTTGGCCGCCCAACTAAAGGCAGGTGTGGGCGCAAAACATTCCGACAGCATGACATCAAACCCAGCTGCTTGCAGGGATTCGGCGGCAGCGAGGGCAAATTCTGGCGATAGGAAGCGCCGATCGTAGCCGACAATCATTAGCCGATTGCCTGTCTGATTGCCGTAGGCTTGCTCTAACGCCAAGGCGGCACGGGGAGCTACATCCATCACGCGTTCAAAGGTGAAGTCTGCTGCAATCATGCCCCGCCAACCGTCGGTACCAAAGGCAATGGGCTTATTGACAAATGACGCTGGTGAGAGATGAACTGTCATGACCAACTCCGCTCAGTTAAGGGGCTAGGGTTCAGTAATTAATCAAAAGTTATACCAATTTAAACAGGCTAAGTGACAGATGTTTTCGTAGGGGCGGTAGCTC
>CASBQJ010000266.1 GCA_949127705.1 Synechococcales cyanobacterium PMM_0085 | reverse complement strand
TATTTACACCGATATCTATCGGGATGGCACCCTGCAAGGGCCTAATATACAGGCGCTACGGGAGTTAGCAACCGCCATTTCAATTCCCGTCATTGCCTCTGGCGGCATGAGTTCTACGACCGATTTGCTCAGCCTGCTGGCACTAGAACCCGCCGGGGTCACCGGAGCGATCATCGGTCGGGCGCTCTATACAGGCGCAATCTCTCTCAAAGAAGCCATTCGTGCCATTGGCCAAGGCCGCTGGCAAGATGTCCCCCCTGACCTGGGAATGTCAACATTCGCTTAACCCTAGAGAACTAATCCCTCTAACCGAAAAGGCACCCACAGTAGGGTGCCTTTTGCGCTGTAACCGTGATTTTGAGACCGATTTACACGGAGAGGGTGCGTCGCTTCGTGATCAGGCGGTAGGTTTCAATAATGTCACCATCCTGCCAATCTTTGAAGTCATCTAAGCCGATACCGCACTCATAGCCAGCATTCACCTCTTTGGTGTCTTCCTTCATCCGCTTCAGCGAGTCTAAGGTGCCCGTGTAGAGCAACTCGCTCTTCCGACGGATGCGAACCTTACAGTTGCGGACGGCCTTACCCGATTGCACATAGCAACCGGCAACAGCTCCTTTCCCGACCGCGAATACGGCACGAACTTCCAGCTGACCCAAAGGCTCTTCGACCATTTCTGGCTCTAGCAAGCCTTCCATCGCTCCTTGAACATCTTCAAGCAGCTTATAGATAATGCTGTAGTCGCGTACATCTACTCCAGCTTGATCTGCTGCGTAGCGGGCACCGCTGGCAAAGGTCGTGTTGAAGCCGATAATCACGGCGTTACTGGCAGCAGCTAGGTCTACGTCAGTTTCGGTAATTTCTCCCGGAGCGGCTAACAGCACTCGAACCTGCACTTCTTTTTGGGGAAGCTGTTGCAGAGATGAGACGATGGCCTCTAGAGAACCCTGAACGTCGGACTTGATCAAAAGGTTGAGTTCCTTCAGATCGCCTTCTTGAGCCTGGACAGACAGCGTATTGAGGCTGACTCGACGAGATGCCATCGACTGCTGCAAGCGAGATAAGCGCTGTTCGTCGGCTCGATTGCCTGCGATCGCCCGCGCTTCTTTCTCATCTAGATACACATCGAACTCGTCTCCGGCGGCTGGGACATCGCTGAGTCCGAGTACCTCAACGGCAAACGATGGGCCAGCGATGTCAACCCGTGCGCCGCGATCATCAATCATGGCTCGAACTTTACCAAAGCTTGAACCCGCTACGAGGATATCACCCACGCGCAAGGTACCGTTTTGGATCAGTAAGGTGGCCACTGGCCCGCGGGCTTTATCGAGATTAGCTTCAATCACCGTACCCTTAGCAGGTCGGTCAGGGTTGGCATAAAGGTCTTCTACCTCCGATACCAGCAGAATCATGTCTAGTAGCGTGTCTAGGTTGTCACCGGTTAAGGCACTGACAGGCACCATGATTGTGTCACCGCCCCATTCTTCTGCAACCAAGCCATACTCGGTTAGCTCTTGCTTGACGCGATCGGGCTGTGCGCCTTCTTTATCGACCTTGTTGATAGCAATCACAATTGGCACTTGAGCCGCCTTGGCGTGGCTAATGGCTTCAATGGTTTGAGGCCGCACCCCGTCATCGGCAGCAACGACCAGGACGGCAATGTCGGTAACCCGTGCCCCCCGGGCGCGCATCGCCGTAAAGGCTTCGTGCCCAGGAGTATCTAGGAAGACCACCTGTTCAGGCTTGCCGTTGTGAGTGACATCAACGTGGTATGCCCCGATGTGCTGAGTAATGCCCCCAGCTTCACCTTGAGCCACCTTCGTTTTACGAATCGAATCCAACAGGGTGGTTTTACCGTGATCGACGTGACCCATGATGGTGACGACAGGAGGACGACGCTGGAGGTGATCCAAATCGCCCGCCGAAATCATCTCGATTACTTTCTTGGCTTCCGCTTCGGTGACTCCAGTCTCAACTACAACGCCCATTTCCTCTGCCACCATAGTCGCAGTTGGGACATCTAGAATCTGGTTAACCGAGGTCATGATCCCCTTCATGAACAAGGCCCGAATAATTTCGGTGTCTGCTACCGCCAGCCGACTCGCTAGCTCGGAAACGCTCAGCCCACCTGTTAAGGTGATCATTTCAGCTTTCTGTAGCGTGTCTTGCTCACGGCGATCGCGCCGACTGTAGCGAGACTCAGAAGAGCTACCTGGTTTTTTGCGAGACGGAGCTGCCACAGCCGCCACTGGTCTCGACGACTGACCGGGACGCCCTTTGGGCTTGGGTGGGCGCATGAGCGACAGGCTAATGGCGGTTGGCGAAACCTCTCCGCTCTCCCCGTCTTCATCTAGAATTTCGTCTAGATCAATATCTTCATCTTCATCAACCACCGTTCGCCGTTTGGCCTTGGTGGTTCCCTTAGCAGCCTTGGCGCTTTCTTCTTGCTCTTCTTCTTCTTCCCAGCCCTTACCCCGCTTGACCATTTTGGGCGGCGTTGGTTTGGCCTTCAGGTCTTCAGCAGCAGCTCCAAACCCTGGCGATCCCGGCTTGATCGGAGCCGCAGGGCTGTCTAAACTTCTGCCTTCGGTGGTAGGACGAACGGGTTTGTGGCGCAGTTCAATGACGGGCTTGGCTCGCAGAACGGGTGATTCTGACATTTCCGTAATCGGAATGTGGCCGCTGGCGGTCATTTCGGCTCGTGCTGCTGGCGATCGCCGAATGATTCCCTGACCTTCGCTGGCACTGCGGGTCGGTGCGGGTTCACTCCGATTAGGTGATCCAGCTTTTTTCAGCACAGGACGGACAACCACTGAACTGGCTTCAGAGCGTGTTGCAGGCTTGGTTGGTGGCCCAGCTAGCGGCGGAGCATCAGCGGCGATCGCGATCGCCCGAGCTGGCTTAGACCCAGCCGAGGTCTCGCGCGCGCGATCGCTCACAGGAACCTGAGGCTGACTGGTCGTCTCGACGGCGCTAGACTCCAGCGACACTTGAGATTGAGGCTCTGTCGGCTGCAGATCGGCAGCAACCTCTGGCGCTGCTGCGGGGAATGGCTCTGCCACAGAGGGCGCTGTCTCTGCCGACCCTGTAATAGCAGCTTCAACTGGCTCAATGACTTCCGCTCTGCTGTCAGCCTCGCGTTCAAGCTCAGGGGCTGTTGGAGCAGCGGTGACACCAGGACGGGTAGCAGAGGGGCGAGCCGGGGGCGCTGTCGGCTGAGCAACCTGCTGAGACGCGGCATCAACCGATGGCGCGACAGGGGGTTGCGCGGCCTCAGGG
>CASBQJ010000265.1 GCA_949127705.1 Synechococcales cyanobacterium PMM_0085 | reverse complement strand
GACCCAGACCGCCCAAGACATCAAAGTCTTGGTCAATCAATACGCCAGCGACTACGACACCACCACTCCATCCGGCAAGATGGGACTCAGCAGCAAAGTGATCGAATCTATCGAAAAGAATCCCACCCTCAAAAGCCGCGCCCTCAACGCCCTCACAGCAGCAGGCAAAACTGCCTTTGAAACAGCGATCGATCACCCCATTGCCAAAGTTCTGGTTGCAGGTTTAGAAGGCTACCTAGAATAGACAGATTTAGCGTAGGCGGCATCCAGCTAAAGGCATTCAAGACCCATTACAAGAAGAAAATTTAAGCTAGAAATAGGTGGTTTCAAGCAGTACTCTGCACAAAATTGATGCAACGTTCAGCCCTTCCTCAGCTCACGTCTCGGCAGCGGCAACTAGCTCTGGGTGTAATGGTGGCGATCGCCCTCCTGCTCTGCCTGCTGCAAACTCCTACTCTGGCGCAATCGTCTGGGTTAGAGGCGCGGGTGAATCGGCTAGAGTCCGAAAATTCTAGTCTGCGTGCCCGCGTGGGTCAACTAGAGTCCCAAATTGGCCGAGTTGGTCGCAGTGCCGCCGCCGCACCCACGGCACCGGCTCCAGCAGCCAATCCTGCCATCACAGGACTAGCAGACGATCCGACCTTTCGGCGATTGGCGACCCTGGTGGTTGAACTGCGCGATCGCGTTGCAGTTTTAGAGGGACAAGTTAGCGATCGCTAAACCCTAAGCTAGGGCTGCATGAGTTTTGAGGTCTAAGTTTTGAGTTTTGAATTGGGCGGTTAACTCAAAACTCAAAACTCAAAACTAATTCAATTCCAACCTCCCTAAAACTGCCGCCCCGCTCAGGCTACATCTTGGGTTTCATATAAACGATCGCCTGCCGCCAGACCACCGTTGGCTGGTCGTAGTGGTCTACCAGACAGACGCAGTACTGATCTTGCCAGCTCATTTTGCCCGTTAGCAAATCGTTCGTGATCAGCTTTAGCTCCACCTCTTTGCTTTCACGGATCAAGGTCTGCATCTGACGGACGCTAGGTAAACCGGTTTCTAATTCTGTAGTGGCCATAGCTATTTTGGTTCCATTCTGAAATCATTACTACCAGCTTAGAGACTTCCGTGAATAAAGCCAGCTTAAGTTTTGGCAACTTCCGGTTTGGAAACAGGTATACCCACAAAAAGCTGGCAGAAAGCAGTCATTTTCGTTCAGCTCTCCTTTACGATTGCTATATCCTTTACGATTGCTACATAAAGGCTGATTTAGGGAAACTGCAATGGCGATCGCATTCACCAAATATCATGGACTGGGCAACGACTTTGTGCTGATCGACAATCGACATCACCCAGAGCCATGTCTGACGCCAGCGCAAGCGATCGAGTGGTGCGATCGCCATTTTGGGATTGGAGCCGATGGCGTCATTTTTGCCCTACCCGGCCAGGACGGCACGGACTACACCATGCGGATCTTCAACTGCGATGGGTCAGAGCCAGAAATGTGTGGCAACGGCATCCGCTGTCTGGCTCGCTTCATTGCTGACCTGGAAGCCGCCGAAACAGGTGCGGCTCGTGCGGCATACCAGATTCATACCCTGGCAGGCGTAATCACCCCCAAGCTCGAAGCCGACGGGCAAATTACCGTCGATATGGGCTTGCCTCGGCTGATTGCTGCCGAAATTCCGACTACGCTGGCCGCGCCGCACGAAAAGGTGATCGATCTGCCGCTGGAGGCCGCAGGGCAAACCTGGCAGGTTACCTGTGTCAGCATGGGCAATCCGCACTGCATTACCTTTGTGGACGAGGTTGCGGCTATTCCACTAGAGGCGATCGGCGCTCAGTTTGAGCACCACCCCGCGTTCCCCAAGCGGATCAATACCGAATTCATTCAGGTCGTCCAGCGAGACTACCTCAAAATGCGCGTGTGGGAACGCGGTGCCGGAATTACGCTGGCCTGTGGCACGGGAGCCTGCGCGTCACTGGTGGCAGCAGTGCTGACTGGAAAAAGCGATCGCCGTGCCACCGTCGAACTCCCCGGCGGCACCTTGTTAATCGAATGGTCAGAGACAGATCAGCGGCTTTACATGACTGGCCCTGCGACCAAGGTGTTTGAGGGAGAGCGGTAAAGGAGGCAGTTCATGTCTGAATAGGGCATGGCGTGCCATGCCCCTACCCAAATATCGGGTGCGAATACTGTTCATGCCTGAACCGGGCATGGCGTGCCATGCCCCTACCCAAATATCGGGTGCGAATACAATGTCAAAATTGATCTAAGAAATTTGATTTTTCTGCCCGACGCGACTGAAAAATCAGCGGTTCAACGCTGCTAATTTTTTACCAGTACCCCTGGCTCTCGTTGAATCGGCAGCACGTCTAGGGTGTCGGTTTGGGCGCAGTACTTCAGGTCGTCTGCAAGCTCTAGCCGCAGCAGGCGCTGACCGTGGGTGGCAGACTGTAGCAGCTCATGCAGCCGATCGTGCCACTGACCATAAAGGCTGAGGGCGGCGATCGCTTCATCGTTGCCGACCAAGTCGGTTAAGGAGCAGCCCAGGCTGGTATGGAGGCTGTGGGCGATCGCCCCAGCGCAGACGGTATCTTCTAGCGAATAGGAACCTTCCCAGCCAGAACCCACAATCCACACTGTTTCTGGCCGATGTTTTAGCAGATAATCGACCACGGCTTGGCGGTTAATCAATGCTGCCGCTAATACAACCTTGGCAGAGCGGATACAGGCCAGGGCGCGGGTGCCGTTGGTTGTACTAATAAACAATCGTCGATCTTTGACAAATTCGGGCGTGCAGGCGAGTGGCGAGTTGCCAAAATCAAATCCTTCTACCTGCGAGCCGCCGCGTTCGCCAGCTCGAATGCGCTGACTGGCATCCCAGCCGGCGCTGACTCGGATCAGTTCATCCAAATCACTGAACACCTGAACTGCTTCGGCACCTGCTGCCAGAGCGGTAGCGATCGTACTCGTAGCGCGCAACACGTCTACGGCGATCGCACAGTCTGGAACTTGATCCGAAGGCGTCAATTCGGGGGTATGAAAAACAAATAACTTCACGGGTAAGTGTACCTGCAACAACGCTGCCGAATCCCTATATTACGGGTTTAAGTTACAGAGTTGACCTCTACTTAAACCAATGCAGACGAATGCATTGCCCTGATGTTAGGGTTGCACCGCGTCTGCATTCCTCATATCGGCTCAGTTTTAGCGTTTAGAGCTGGCTAGATCTTGGTGCCGCAGGTAGGACAGAAGTTGCTACTGCGCAGGGTTTCGCTGCCGCAGCTATCGCAGATGACGGGGGCATTGGCGGCTTCCGACTGAGGCCGCTCTGGCAAACCAATCATTTGGGCATTGCTCTTGCCCGGTGCCACCATCGGATAACAGTTTTCGTTGCGGTTCACATGCACGTCCATTAGCACGGGGCCGTCGTGAGCCAACATGTCGGCGATCGCTCCTTTTAGGTCAGCGCGATCATGTACCACAATGCCTTTGATGCCAAAGGCATTGGCCAGCATGACAAAATCGGGCATTCCCGTCTGCATATTTGAGCACGAGTAGCGCTCACCGTAGAATGCCTCTTGCCACTGCCGCACCATGCCCTGCCAGCCGTTGTTGATAATTACGGTTTTAACGTTGATGCCATACTGCGCCAACGTGCCCAATTCCTGAAGATTCATTTGGAAGCTGGCATCGCCGCTAATGCAAACCACCTGTTCATCGGGCAGCGCCACTTTGACCCCCATGGCAGCGGGCATGCCAAACCCCATCGTGCCTAGCCCCGCACTAGAAATCCAGCGGCGAGGCCCATTTTTGAGAAACTGAGCCGACCACATTTGATGTTGGCCGACATCGGTGGTGTAATACGCCTGGGGCGCTTGCCTGCCCACTTCTACAATCACTTCTTGGGGCGATAGGCTATCGGCATAGTGGGGCACGGTCAGCGGATAGTCGGCCTTCCAACGATCAATCCGCGTTAGCCATGCCTCGGTGAGGTTGGGTTCGGGGGCAATCCCGTCGTCGCGATCGCGCCGCAGCAGTTCTGAGAGCACATGCCGCACATCGCCCACAATCGGCACCTCAGGGGTGCGGTTTTTGCCCACTTCTGCGGGGTCAACGTCGATATGAATCACCTTGGCGCGGCTGGCAAATTCATCTAGTTTGCCCGTCACCCGATCATCAAAGCGAGCGCCCACCGCAATCAGCAAGTCACACTCGGTCACGGCGTAGTTGGCGTAGGCTGTGCCATGCATGCCCAGCATCCCCACCGACAGAGGATGGTGTTCATCAAAGGCACCCTTACCCATTAGCGTTGTGGTCACTGGCAGTTGAAACCGCTCGGCCAGGGTGAGAATCTCCCCATGGGCATCGGCAGAAATGGCCCCACCGCCCACATAGAGCAAGGGCTGCTTGGCCTGACGAATTAGCTTCAACGCCTGGGCAATTTGGCGCGGGTTGCCCCGAACGGTAGGACGATAACCGGGCAGTTTAACGCTACCCGGTTCGACGGGCACATAGTCAAACTCCTCGGTACCTACATCCTTGGGCACATCAATCAACACAGGGCCAGGTCTGCCAGAGCGGGCAATGTAAAATGCCTCGGCCACAATTCTGGCCATCTCTTTGGGATCGCGCACAACATAGGAGTGCTTCACAATGGGCAGCGTGATCCCGTAAATGTCGGTTTCCTGAAACGCATCGCTGCCAATGGCGTGCCGGGGTACCTGCCCGGTAATGATCACCATGGGGATCGAGTCCATTTGCGCCGTGGCGATCCCCGTCACCAGATTGGTAGCACCCGGTCCCGATGTGCCAAAACAAACGCCGACTTTGCCCGTTGCCCGCGCATAGCCATCGGCGGCATGGGCTGCACCTTGTTCGTGCCGCACCAAAATATGCCGCAGCTCGCCCCGCGCCTCTGACTGATATAGCGCATCATAAATCGGCAGGATTGCTCCACCGGGGTAGCCGAAAATATGCTCGACGCCGTGCCGCACCAGGCTGTCCATTAATGCCGCAGCACCAGTTGAACGAATGGCAGACACCCGGTGTGGCACCACAGCAGGTACGGACTGGGGAGCAACAGGTTTGTGGAGTTCAGAGTTTGTAGACGGTGAGGCAGTCATGGAGATGGCCGGCAAGACTTCACGCATAGTAAGAATCTGTATCTTGATGCACAAATTGTTAATATCTCAGTCTAGTTCTGATATTGCAATCCTGTCGAGCAGACTATCAGGAATTGATAACGTATTATCCCTCCCCATATCGTCTGAGCAGCGCCAGCAGAAACCGGGCAGCGGTAGTGGGTTCTGGAGACGATACTTCTACCAGCGCTGGGTTGAACCAGGGGGTGGGCTGAGTTTGCCAGCCTTGGGTGGTGTGGGGCGATCGCCACAGTTCCAAATGCGGCAAGGGCGGGTCAGCGTAGAAGCCCTCGTTACCTGCACCTAGCAACGCAGAACTCCAATGGGTCGAATAATCGTGGCTGAGGCGATGAATCGGGAAATTGCCATAAAGCGGTACCCCCCAACCATCTAGGGCGATAAATGCCTTTACCGTTCCCCCTAACCATTGCCAGAGGTGAGCTGCTCCAATTGCGCCCACGACACCGGCACTAAATCCTAGAAACACGAGCGGCATCTCGATTGCCTCTAGCTGGAGGGCTGGAAACGGTTTGAATGGTCGTGAATTACCCCGTGAATTACCCAGTGGATTACTCAACTGATGCAGTAAAAAGTCGAGCAAGTGCAGCGCAGAGTAGGCAGGATATCGTTCGGCTGG
>CASBQJ010000264.1 GCA_949127705.1 Synechococcales cyanobacterium PMM_0085 | reverse complement strand
GAATTTTGTAGGGGCGTTTCGCGAAACGCCCCTCCTGTGATGATACCTGTCAGAGAATCATACCTGCATTCAGCAACGCCAGGAACTAGAAAAGCAGACGCATTGTGCAGCGTCAATTTTTGGGACAATGCGAGTCTAGATCGGTATACAGCACATAACTATGCTAAAACTATTCTCGCCATGCCTTGCCATCTCCTGCCATCTAATCTCATACCATCTAATAATAGACGTCTAATATGGAGGTCTAATATAGAGGTCTACGAGTAATAGTCTTCAAACGTCTAGGAAAATCGGGTTGACCGTTTCATGTTGAATGTAGGAAATGAGCATCCACGTCCAAAGGGCAATTCGCCACTGGCTCAATGGTTCCATGCAACCGTTGGGCTAAAACAGGCGCGGGTGCAATTTCGGCTGCGGGGCAACAACCTGCACATTCTTTGCGAAGACCAGCCCTGCCCTGACCAAACTGCAATTTTGACCCGGCTGCTGCTGGCCTTGCAGCGAGTCGATCTAAATACGCTAATCCCCGCCAATCAGCCGCCGATTTATCAGGTGTTTGTCTATGGGCGACGGCCAGAGCAAAGCCGTCCAGACTGGTCTACCCCAATTGACTTAAATCAACTCGACCATCAGTTAGATCTGCTGAATCAAACCCGAGTCGGGCAATTAGCCTTTTCGACCCCGTTGACGGTAGTCTCAACCCCTAGTCACCAGCCCCAGACGGCCAATCTGGCCTCACTCGATCCGGCTATACCCCGGGTCTCAACTGCCCGCTTTTCGACCCGTGCAAAAGCAGAGCTGCCACACCCAGAGCCACCCCCAGAGCCACCCCCAGGGCTATATCCAGAGCTGCACCCAGAGCCACACCCAGGATCTCACCCAGAGATCTCCCACGGTTCTTCTGCCTTACAGCTGTCAAATTTGAGCTTGGCACGCCAGGGAAACCCAGAGGCGATCGCCCGCTATTTAAGTGAGAGTCTCAGCTTGCTGGGGGTGTCGGTGCAGGTGATGGTCAAAACGGTGCCCTATCCCCAGAGCGGCCATGTCAACCCAACCGACGGGCGATCGCTCTATCGTTTAGGGATCACCTGCGAGGCCACCTACAACCCAGAACCGGCTCTGATCGCCGAACCTGTGGCGCAAAAGCTGCGCGGTTTGCAGCTAGAAAACTTTCGCGATGCGATCGTGCTGGTGCAGGTAGTGGGCGAAGCAACACCCGACTGGGTCTTACGGGTAGACCTAACGCCACCCAATGAAATGCTGCGGGAGTGGGCGAGATGGGGCGATGTGGGCAGCTTGACCTGGTTGCTTAATGGGGCGTTGGCCACTCTGGGTGCAAAGGTGGCCACGGCGTCACTGCGAGATACGACACTGCATCTAGTTTGTAGTCCATTGTCTGGCCTGTCGTCTGGCGTGTCGTCTGGCGTGTCGTCTGGCCTGTCTGCTAGTTCAGCGGCACCCACGGCAGCGCTACCCAATCGGCAGAGGCTGCGCTCAGCTGTGTCATTACTGTTAGAATCGCTGGCACCGCAGGGGATTCATGCGGCGCGCGTCTACGGGCAACAGGCCGATCAAGACACCCCCGAGTGGGTAGAGCGGCTAACGCTTCCGGCCAGCCACCATGCTGCCCTGGTAGAACCGCCGTTGGCCTTGGCCAAACAAGGAGACTGGGGGGCGATCGCCTTTTTGCTCAACCGATTGCTGAATCCTGACCTCAGCAAGCAGCTCGAAACGGGTGGGATTCGGCTTCAGCTGTTGCCCAAGGCCGACTTAAATTCGACTGATGTGCCGCCTAGGCAGGTGCTGCATGTGATGAGCGATGCCCCACTTTGTCCTAACCAAGCCCAAGTCAGCAAAGCCGTGGTGCGGTTTTTGCAGGAGTTGAACTTGCCCACCCTCAGCGGCGTGCGAGTGTATGGGCGGCGGGCTGGGCAGAAGCGGCCACTGTGGAGCTATGGGTCAGATTTTGGCTCGCGTGGCCGGGTGGCAACTGAATCTGCCCCAGACTTTGCCGCCACGGATACCTATGTGGGTGACTTGCTGACGGCAGGAGGCGACCTGGTAGCGCGCCCTGACCTCAACCCGGCCGATATCCAAACGGCCTGGGTGCGATTTTGCGATCGCCTGACCCACACTGTACGGCAGGCGCTGCTTCAGACGCATTTGGTCGTCAGCAGCCCAGACGCGCCCGATTTGACCCCCACTCAGACCGTCACTCAACAGACGAGCGTCACGGCTCAAGATCTGAAAGTGGCGCTGATTTGGGGTGTAACAGGGGTGCTGTTGGCCATTCAGGTTGATTGGGGACTCGATCGGCTGGTGCGATCGCAGCGTGTGCCCACCGAGAATGTGCCACCCGTCCCGGCGCTGATCGTGCCTGCCAATGGTGCGCCCAATGGTGCGCCTAATGCGGGCGTTGCCGCTGAGAGCGTTGCCGCGACACCCATACCCACACCTACCGTGGCTGTTGCTGGCCGCAAGCCCGATATTTTTAACCCTACCCAGTTCACCCAATCGCCTGCCACGGCGGCACGCCCGGTTGCGGCCTCGGCTCCAGCGGCAGACCGGGCTGCCACCGCGACCACAGCATTAGCCTACACACCCACCGATCCCACAACGCAGGCGATCGCCACCAATTTGCTGGCGGCTGGCTCACCTGTTTCCACCTTCAACAGCCGCCAATTAGACGAAAAACTGACGCTGTACTATGAGCGCCTGCGCACAGCGGGACGTCCGCCAGATGTGTTGGTGGTAGGCAGTTCACGGGCGCTGCGTGGCATTGATCCCCTGGCCTTGCAAGCCCAACTAGCCACGCTGGGCTACCCCAATGCTACGGTGTTTAATTTTGGGATTAACGGCGCTACCGCTCAGGTCGTAGACCTGCTGTTGCGGCAGGTGCTGACCCCAGAGCAGCTGCCTCGGTTAGTTCTTTGGGCGGATGGAGCGCGGGCGTTTAACAGTGGCACTGTGGATGTTACCTACAGCGGCATTGCCGTCTCGCAAGGCTACCGCGAGCTGCAAGACGGTCGCTTGAACCGCCCCGATCTATTGCCGCTATCTACGGCGGCAGAGTCAAATGCTGCGGAC
The DNA here is from genome assembly GCA_949127705.1 of Synechococcales cyanobacterium PMM_0085. Lineage (GTDB taxonomy): Bacteria > Cyanobacteriota > Cyanobacteriia > Elainellales > Elainellaceae > CASBQJ01. The sequence continues at coordinate 933 of CASBQJ010000264.1, read as the reverse complement.
GCCGACGCCGCTGACCTGTCAGACCCATCGTCTACCCCGGCTAATACAGAGGCAGGGATTGGGGCGTCGCTGCACACTAGTTACCAAAACCTGGATCGCTGGCTGAGTGAGCAATTGGCGCAGATTTCTGCCGTTCATGGCGATCGCGATCGGCTCAAACACTGGCTTCAGCACGCCCTGTCTGGAGTTCAGCCCCAGGCCGCTACTGCCTCTGCGGCTACCCCAGGCGGATCTACAGGTGTTAGCCCCACGCCTATGGCTCAATCGCTGTCTGAAGGCGGGCGCGACTTGATCGACTTCAATGGGTTTTTGCCTTTGGCGCTGCGGTTCAACCCTGCCACCTACTTTCAGGAATATGCCAGGGTTGAGGGCCGATATGATAGTGATTATGAAGACTTCCGGATCACGGGCACCCAGGCGGAGGCGTTTCGAGAGTTGCTCCAGTTCACGCGATCGCGCCAAATTCCCGTCGTGTTTCTCAATTTGCCCCTCACCAAAGAGTATCTCGACCCAGTGCGGCTCGGATACGAACAAACGTTTCAGCAATATATGTTGCAAGAAGCCCTGCGCCAGCCCGGTTTTATTTTCCGCGACCTCAATGACCTGTGGCTCAAGCAATACGACTACTTTTCTGACCCCAGCCATCTTAACCGCTATGGAGCCTACGCTATCTCCCGCCGCGTTGCCCAAGATCCGATGATTCCTTGGGCAGAGGTGATGAAAAAGTAGCGGTGTTTCGCCCTTTCTATTGTGCCCTACCTATTGTGCCCTGCCTATGAGGGGATGGGCTGAAATTCCTGGGATTTCCAGTTGCCGTCAGCAACAACAGTGCCCCCCATTTGGATAGCTTGAGCTGTGCTCATCCGATAGACCCAGGCACGCCCTAGCGGTTGCCGATCGAGGCTCAAAATCTCAATCTCATCGCGGCTATAT
>CASBQJ010000263.1 GCA_949127705.1 Synechococcales cyanobacterium PMM_0085 | reverse complement strand
TTTTGAACGCAATAAGGAACCGCCCAAACAATAGTTTAGGCGGAGTGTGGTGTGAGGAGTGAACGGAAACTTATCGTCTCCGCTCACTTAATTGTAAAGGACGAACTCAAAATTTCCAGCCGATTCTGGGGATCGGCTGGAAAATTACTGAGTATCGGGGCTAGACCGCATTAGCCTATTTACCCATGCCAAGCTGCTGAGCTTTTTGGTAGACCTTGCCTTCAGTCAGCAGGGAAGGCGCAATGACGACCTCAACCTGCTGCATTTCTCGAATGTTTTTGGCTCCCAATGTGCCCATACTGGTTTGAATGGCTCCGAGAAAATTATGGGTGCCGTCATCTAGTTGAGCCGGGCCGCGCAAAATCTGCCGTAGGGTACCTGTCGTACCCACCCGGATTCGAGTCCCACGGGGCAGTACAGGGCTAGGAGTTGCCATGCCCCAGTGGAAGCCTCGTCCAGGCGCTTCAGCGGCTCTGGCAAACGGAGAACCAATCATCACCCCATCCGCTCCACAAGCAATGCACTTGCAAATATCGCCACCTGTAATTAAGCCACCATCAGCAATAATCGGCACGTAGTTACCCGTTTCGCGATGGTAATCATCTCGAGCCGCCGCACAATCTGCCACGGCAGTCACTTGAGGGACGCCAATCCCCAAGACCCCGCGTGAGGTACAGGCAGCCCCTGGGCCAATTCCCACCAACACAGCAGCAGCCCCTGCCTTCATGAGATTCAGCGCCACTTCATAGGTGACGCAATTGCCCAACACAACTGGGATTGGCATCGTTTGACAAAATTCTGCTAAATCCAGGGGGGTAACCGACTCGGGCGATAGATGAGCGGTAGACACGACTGTAGCTTGAATAAAAAACAGGTCTGCCCCGGCTTTTACGACCGCCTCACTAAAGCGAGTTGCCCCAACCGGAGTGGCACTTACGGCTGCAATCCCCCCTCGCTGCTTAATTTCTCGCACTCGTTGCTCGATCAGCTCAGGCTTAATTGGCTCTGCATACAGCTCTTGCATGAGCGGCACAAACGCTGTCTTGTCTACCGAGGCGATGCGATCGAGCACAGGATTTGGGTCAGCATAGCGAGTCTGAATCCCTTCTAGGTTGAGCACGCCCAGCGCTCCCAGTTCCGATAAGGCGACGGCCATTTGTACGTCTACTACCCCGTCCATAGCGCTAGCAATGATGGGAATTTCGCGTTCGATGCCGCCAATTCGCCAACGGGTGTCTGCCAGTGATGGATCTAGGGTTCGTTGCCCCGGAACGAGTGCAATTTCATCAATTCCATACGCTCTGCGGGCGGTTTTGCCCCTGCCGATTTGAATATCCACGCGTTCAACCTTTTCATGACCCAATTAAAGGCTACACTACCAAATCTATCGAACAATTGCCCTACCAAGCTGCTCGGTTGAGAAAAAATTTTGGGTACTACAAGACTTAATACCTCACGACTATCTCACGACCAGCAGCCGAACCGCAGGGTTTGACTCTTAACGTTGCCATCAATATAGGGTGTTAATTAGGTTATTGAGGTAGGTCGTTCACCGCATCATAAGGAGAAAAATTACAAAATGTTACGACCTGTCTAATAATGTCAACGCAATGCCGCAAAATAATTCTCGGAAGGTAGCTGAGTCCCACCGTTCGTGTGTTTCTAGTTACACAGGTGTGAACCGGGAATACTCGCGGTAAAGTATGAGCAGCCCCTATTGTTTAAGTCTCTATTTCCTTTACGTTTCTTAACGGAAGCCAGGGAGGACAGAGATTTTCAATTGGGAGCTGTGGCGTTCAGGGATGAGCGCCGATCTAGATACAGATGGTTACATTTTGCTTTTCGGAGGAATCCATCAATGAGTATTGTCACGAAGTCAATCGTGAATGCCGATGCTGAGGCACGTTACCTTAGCCCCGGTGAATTGGATCGGATCAAAGGCTTCGTCACCTCTGGTGAGCGTCGTCTACGGATTGTTCAAGTTTTGACTGAGTCTCGCGAGCGCATCGTGAAGGGAGCAGGCGATCAATTATTCCAGAAGCGCCCTGACGTTGTTTCTCCTGGCGGCAATGCCTACGGTGAAGAAATGACGGCTACCTGCCTGCGTGATCTCGACTACTACCTGCGCTTGGTCACCTACGGCGTAGTTGCTGGCGACGTTACACCCATTGAAGAAATCGGAATCGTTGGCGTACGCGAAATGTACCGCTCATTGGGCACGCCCATTGATGCCGTTGCAGAAGGCGTCCGCGCTATGAAGAATGTTGCCACCTCCTTGATGTCTGGTGAAGATGCTGCTGAGGCAGGCTCTTACTTCGACTACGTGATCGGTGCTATGCAGTAGGGCAACCCCTGGTTCCCTCACTCTAGCTCGATGAATTAAAGATCAACTTTAAGGAAGCAAGACGATGCAAGACGCAATTACTGCTGTTATCAATTCCTCCGATGTTCAGGGCAAGTACCTGGACTCCTCTGCTCTAGATAAACTAAAAGGCTATTTCGCTACTGGTGAACTGCGCGTGCGGGCTGCCACAGCTATCAGTGCCAACGCTGCTGCCATCGTCAAGGAAGCTGTTGCTAAGTCACTGCTTTACTCTGACGTCACCCGTCCCGGTGGCAACATGTACACCACCCGTCGCTATGCTGCTTGCATCCGCGATCTGGACTACTACCTCCGCTACTCCACCTATGCCATGCTGGCAGGCGACCCCTCCATCTTGGATGAGCGCGTGCTCAACGGCCTGAAAGAAACCTACAACTCTCTAGGTGTACCCATTTCTTCCACCGTTCAAGCGATTCAAGCGATGAAAGAAGTCACCGCAAGTCTTGTGGGTTCTGATGCCGGCAAGGAAATGGGCGTTTACTTTGACTACATCTCCTCTGGGTTGAGCTAGTTGGCTGACAGCTAGTTGTAATCTAATGAGGAAGAGAACTGAGAGTCGAGTTAGCTAATAACCCGCACCTCAATTCTCAAAACTTTACTAGACTGGGAAGTCTGAAGGGAGTTTTAGAAAGTTAAGGGCTGAAGTATCTATCGGCTGTAACATTTTAGAATTGACTTTGGACTCCCAGCCTTTAAGGCACTAGCGAAACTATAATCAATCGAAATTTCATTCGTTGTAATTTCCCTGTAACTTCCTTAAAAATTTATCCTTCCCCGCTCAGTCAGGAGAACTAAACCCATGCGGATGTTCAAAATTACGGCCTGCGTTCCCAGCCAAACTCGTATTCGGACTCAGCGAGAGCTGCAAAACACCTATTTTACCAAGCTTGTTCCTTACGAGAACTGGTTCCGTGAACAGCAGCGGATTCAAAAAATGGGTGGGAAAATTGTCAAAGTGGAATTGGCCACCGGTAAGCCTGGTGCTAACGCAGGTTTGGCATAGGACTGAAGGTGTCAGCCACTGCATCAACGCTTCACATTGCATGTCGGCATTACTTTAGCTAAAGATATGTTTTTGAATGTGGATCGTCACTTTCACATTCAAAAATATATTTTGAGTGACTGATTTAATTGGGCTTTCGTCACTCACGTTGGGTTCTTAGGCTAGCTGGTGATTAACGTCGATATCGGGCAGCTCACTGAGAGTAAGAGGAGGTCAGGCTGGCCTCTTTTTTGGTTTTTATCCTGTGATTTACAGCGCGAAGTGCTGTAATAAATCGATCCTCCTGCTAGCTGATGAGTGTATGAATCTTCGTTCGTTGATGCCGTTACTAAATCCATCTGTCGAACGTTGGGCATCGGAAGCTCGGCTGCTACGGTGGCTGACATTTTTGTGGCTAGTTTTGGGACTAGTAGTTCTGTTCTCAGCCTCCTATGTGATTGCGGATGAAGACTTTGGCAATGGTCTTTATTACGTGCAGCGGCAGTTGGTTTGGGTGGTTGTGGGACTGGTCGGGTTTAGCGTTTTGGTCAACTTACCGATTCGCTACATCTTAGGCATTGCCGATTGGATGATGTTGCTCTGTATCGGGTTAATTTTTCTGACGCTGCTGCCAGGATTAGGGACGACGGTGAATGGCGCGAGTCGCTGGCTCTCGTTAGGCCCGTTGCCGATTCTGCAACCGTCTGAGTTAATTAAGCCTTTTTTGGTGCTGCAAAGTGCTCGGGTTTTTGGCCGCTGGGAGCGCTTAACGGTGCGATCGCGTTTTAGCTGGATCGGCATTTTTGTAGTGCTGCTTGTGAGTATTTTGTTGCAGCCAAATTTAAGTACAGCGGCTCTGTGCGGCATGTTGCTGTGGCTGATTGCCCTAGCGGCGGGTCTGCCCTACTGGCAGTTGGGTACTACGGCGATCGCGGGCTTAGGCACCGCTATACTCAGCATTAGCCTCCGAGCATACCAACGGGAACGGGTCATGTCATTTTTGAACCCGTGGGCAGACCCAACCCAAAACGGCTACCAACTCATACAAAGCCTATTAGCTGTGGGTTCTGGTGGTTTTTGGGGCAGCGGATTTGGGCTGTCTCAACAAAAATTATTTTATTTACCGATTCATTACACCGACTTTATCTTTGCTGTCTTTGCTGAAGAATTTGGCTTTGTGGGCAGTTTACTGTTATTGGCATTGCTAGGAGCTTATGCTGTGTTGGGGGTGCGAGTGGCTACCAAAGCTCGTCAGCCGATCCATAAGTTAGTCGCCATTGGCATTGTCGTGCTGCTGATCGGACAATCTTTACTCAACATTGCCGTGGCAACCGGAGCGTTGCCCACAACTGGTTTACCCTTTCCGTTCTTCAGCTACGGCGGCAGTTCTATGATTGCCAGCTTACTATCAGCCGCGTTGCTCATTCGGATTGCCCGTGAAAGTAACGAGGCCGATGTGGTGCTGCTGAGAAAACGATAAAGCCTACATGCCGAACAGCGTCAAGAGACTGGCTCCTGGGGCACCCCAAAGTCTTGAGTCCAGTAGTAGCGCAGCTTTAATTTGCCAGCATCGCTGGGTAAGAAAACAAAGCCAATACCAACGTCTTCGAGAAAGGGAGTCAAAATATTTTGCCGATGTGGGGGGCTGTTCATCCAGGCTTGGACGACCGCCTTAGGAGTAGTAAACCCAGCTGCAATATTTTCTCCAGCGGTTGTGTAGCTATAGCCTGCGGTATCTAGTCGGTTGAATACGGTAGAGCCATTTGAGCCAACATGGCCGAAAAAGTCTTGGGTCGCCATGTCGAGGCTGTGACCATAGGCCGCTGTGGTTAAGGTCGGGTCGAGATGGAGTGGCTGTAGCCCTGCTTGCTGGCGATAACCGTTAGTGAGCTTTAAGACTTGATGAATCAGGCGATCGCTACCAGAAGCCGCCACAGATTGACGCTTAGTCGCCCGTGAGGCCGCCGACGGACGTTCTACCGCACGGGCCAGCTGGTAATCCGTATTTCCGTTTTGGCGGGCAATCTGAAGATAGTAAACCCCTGATTTCGGCAAATTATAGGGATTGCGCCCGGATTCCCCATTGAAATTAGATGGTTCTATCAACTGACCAGAACCGTTGAGGGGATTAACGTGGAGAGGAGACGTTAACCTAGACGGATTCAGGGTGACGCTACTGCGCCGATTGAGCCGAATCTGAAACGATTCGGCTGGGTTAATGCGGTCCACTCGGCTAACTGGAGTGGCACTGCTGGCAGAGAGCCTGAGCTGCTTTACAGAATCAAAAAACCGACTATGGAAATCGACCGGATGTGGAGCAGGCATGGCAAGGCGGGTAGAGACCATTGCCAGTCTTGCTTTAATCCGAATAAAGCGTGACGGTATTTCTATCGAACTTTATCCGTTTACTCCGTTAGTGCTCGTAATCACACGGACTCCCAAAACCCATCACGAATACTGCTAGAAATCGAAGTGGGATGCCCCTCAGAGCAGGGGGTCTCCAATTAAAAAGTGGTAGGAATAAATCCCACCACTTTCTATCCCTTTTTAGTGACTCAGGCAGGAATGAATCGCTGCCGTGTAAATTTAAACCTCAGCGAGGAGATTGGCTGAGTCTTTGACTTGGTTTAGCAAGGCGGTTAACGCTTCGCCTTCTACCACTTCAGTTTCTAGCAGCTTGGTCGCGATCGCCTCCAGCAGTTCTCGATTTTCTTTGAGGATGGCGATCGCCCGACTGTGAGCCGTTTCGACGATGCCTTTGACTTCGCGGTCGATGGCTTCAGCCGTTTGTTCGCTCAGCATCCGGCGAGAGTTCATCTCACCACCCAAAAACGTGTTTTGCTGCCCTTGTTGGTAGGCGAGGGGACCCAGCACCTTACTCATGCCGTAGGTCGTCACCATGCGTTCTGCCAGATCGGTGGCGCGTTGCAGGTCATTGGAGGCACCCGTGGTAATGCTGCCAAAAATTACTTCTTCTGCCGAACGTCCGCCCAGCAGCGTCGCAATTTGCCCCTCTAGCTCCGTTTCACTCATCAGAAAGCGATCTTCGGTGGGCAGTTGCAGGGTGTAGCCCAAGGCAGCCATGCCACGAGGAATGATCGAGATTTTTTCAACCTTACTGCTACCGGGCATTAAAGCACCCACTAAGGCATGACCCACTTCGTGATAGGCCACGATTTTCTTTTCGGTTTCGTTGAGAACGCGGCTTTTTTTCTCTAGCC
>CASBQJ010000262.1 GCA_949127705.1 Synechococcales cyanobacterium PMM_0085 | reverse complement strand
GTGGTGGTGGGGTTGCTCAGTATCACGCTCCCCATTGGCATGGAAGTGAGCGGGCGGCATTTGCTGGCCAGTGCCGCAGGCAGCCTCCTCGGGGCTGTGATGGCGGGTCGGCTGCGATCGCGTGAAGAGCTGGCGCTGTTGGGGGGAGCGGTGGGACTCACTCAAGGAGTCGTTTATTTAGTGGTCAGTTTAATTTTGAGTGCTGGGACAGGCTCTGTTTGGTATACCATCCTCACAGCTTCCGCCCTGCAAGGGCTGATGGGGATTGCCTGGAGTGTGGTGGCATTGGGGATCAGCCCCTACCTGGAGCAGGTGTTTGATTTAATTACCCCCAGTCGGTTGGTCGAGCTGGCCAATCCCAATCGACCCTTGCTAAAGCGACTGGCGGCAGAGGCTCCCGGCACATTTCAGCACACCCTATTTGTCGCCACGTTGGCCGAGGCAGCGGCTCGGACTCTGGGCTGCAATGTGGAACTGGTAAGGACTGGCACCCTGTACCACGACATTGGTAAAATGCACGATCCCCAAGGGTTCATTGAAAATCAGATGGGGGCACCCAATAAGCATGACCTGATTGATGACCCGTGGAAAAGCGCTGAGATTATTAAAAAACATGTCAGTCAAGGGCTGGTGATGGCGCGGAAATATCGTTTACCCAAGGCGATTCGGGCGTTTATTCCAGAACACCAGGGCACCATGCTAATTGCCTACTTTTTTCATGAAGCCCAGCAGCGATCGCAACAAAAACCTCAGAGCAAGGTCGATGAAGCCACCTTTCGCTACGATGGCCCGATCCCACAATCGCGAGAAACAGGCATTGTGATGCTAGCCGATTCCTGCGAAGCCGCTTTGCGATCGCTCAAAGATGCCACTCCCGAAGAAGCGCTGTCGATGGTGAACCGGATCTTGCGAGCCCGCTGGCAAGACAACCAACTCGTCGATTCTGGCCTCCACCGCTCTGAAATGCACTCCATTGCCGAAGTTTTCGTCCAGGTGTGGCAACAGTTCAACCACAAGCGCATCGCCTATCCTAAAGCCATGACGTCGCTGCCTGCTGCGAAGTCGTGAAGCCACGGATTAAACTTAGGTAGATAGCCTGCCTGGAGCGACAACCTGCTCTTTTACCCTTAAAATCTAAAGCATGTTAGACACCATCGAAATTAAGCGCGACGTTGATCTGTTGTCTGAGCGCCTGGGTAAAACCCAGGACTATCTTTGACGTCCCGGCACTGACGGCAAAAATTCAAGATCTAGAGCAGGTCGCCTCACAGCCCGCCTTCTGGGATAACCAGGACAAAGCGCAGAGCATTCTGCAAGAAATGAACGACCTCAAGTCGCACCTAGACCAGATGCAGCGATGGCGCTCTACCCTCAGCGATGCCAGAGCAATTTTGGAGCTGCTGGAATTAGAATCGGACGAAACGCTGCTCCAAGAAGCCCACACTGACCTGACCCGCCTGAGCCACGAACTCGATCAGTGGGAATTGCGGCAAATGCTGTCGGAACCCTACGATGATGGCGGTGCGGTGCTGACGATCAACGCGGGGGCGGGCGGCACCGATGCGCAAGACTGGGCGGAGATGCTGCTGCGGATGTATACCCGCTGGGGTGAAAGCCACGGCTATAAAGTGTACCTATCGGAACTGTCGGAGGGGGACGAAGCGGGGCTGAAATCGGTCACGCTAGAAGTTAATGGCCGCTATGCCTATGGCTACCTTAAAAATGAAAAGGGTACCCATCGGCTAGTGCGAATTTCGCCCTTTAACGCCAACGATAAGCGGCAAACTAGCTTTGCTGGCGTGGAAGTGATGCCGATTCTAGATCATGAGGTGCAACTAAATATTCCCGACAAGGATTTAGAAATTACCACCACTCGCTCTGGGGGCAAAGGCGGACAAAACGTCAACAAGGTGGAAACAGCCGTCATTATTAAGCATGTACCGACGGGTTTAATGGTGCGCTGCACGGAAGAGCGATCGCAGCTGCAAAATAAAGAAAAAGCCCTAGCTCGGCTCAAAGCCAAACTGCTAATCATTGCCCAAGAACAGCGCGCCCAGGAAATTGCCGACATTCGCGGCGACATGGTAGAAGCTGCCTGGGGCAATCAAATCCGCAACTACGTCTTTCATCCCTACCAATTGGTCAAAGACCTCCGCACGGGCGTAGAAACTACGGCGATCGCCGATGTCATGAATGGCGAATTAGACCCGTTCATCGAAGCCAGCTTGCGACACGGCAATCAGGTGGTAAACGACAGCCCCGTTTAGATTAATCGTAGAGACGCGATGAATTGCGTCTCTACGAGACCGAAATGGCGGGGCTGGTGGTTGGCATCATAGTCAGATCTTGCGATCGCCACACTTGCCCATCTAGCGCCATTTGCTCAATCAAACTAGCCAGACGCAGCGCCTTTAGAGCCTGTTCACCGCCCACAGACGGTTGATTGCCACCGCGAACACAGTTCACAAAATGCTCTAATTCCGCGTGTAGCGGCTCAATATTGCTAGTGTAGACCTTTTCGATCAGGCCATCTTGACGGTAGAGCACCTGCCCATAATCTGCTAAGCAGTTAGCGGTCGTTTGGCGATGAATTAGGATCTCATTGTTGAGAAAATCGGCCTCGGTGAGTGAGCTTTTGCAATGGGCGGCAATGCGGCGGATTTTGCGATGCGTCACCTTGCTGGCGGTCAGGGTTGCCACAATGCCGTTGGCAAAGCCCAACGTGGCCGTCACATAATCTAAGTAGCCCGAATCGGAGGCGCGGCTGCCGCTGGCGGTGAGCTTGGCAACGGGGGCTCCGGCTAATTCCAACAGCAAGTCAATATCGTGAATCATCAAATCTAGCACCACCGACACATCGTTAGCCCGTTGAGAATAGGGGCTCATCCGATGGGCTTCGAGGGCAAGTAATTCCTCAGTTTTGAGCACTTTGCTCAATTCCTGAAATGCTGGATTAAAGCGTTCAATGTGCCCGACTTGCAAAATGCAGTTAAACTCAGCCGCTGCATTAACCAATGATTCGGCCTCAGCAATGCTAGCGGCAATCGGCTTTTCGATCAACACATGCACTCCCGCTTGGAGGCAGGTCATCCCAACGATATGATGCAGGCGAGTCGGCACCGCCACACAAACGGCATCAACCCGGTTCAACAGCTCGCGATAGTCTTCAAAAAACCGGGCGCGATACTTACTAGCCGTATCTAGTCCTCGTTCAACATTGACATCCGAAATGCCGACCAGTTCTACATCTTTCAGCAAACTGAGCACGCGGGTATGATGCTGACCCATATTGCCAACCCCAATCACCCCAATGCGGATGGGTTCATGCGGGCTGCGCTGTGCATGGGCACTGGCAGATCCAACGGATGTTTTGTGCACTCCTGTCCTCTCCTACACCACAAAAATAATTCCAAACTAGCGTTGAGCTGCCATCATGTTGGGCTTTAAATTAAACAGCCAACTGCAAAACAATATTATAAAAATTGAAAGAGCATATTAAGTGAAACTTAAAAACCTAAATTCTTTTTACGAACTATCATATCAGTGGTTTGCTTTCATTTTCTGGGGTTGCCTCATCCGACGTAAGTTAAGATGTGGCAGTTTCTAGCCTGTCCTAAAAACAGGGAGAGCGGGATCGCTGCTGCAATTTGCCGGAAACCGATGCCCGCTTGAGATCTAATGATTTAGGCTAGCCATAGATCCTTACTAAGGCAGAGGCAGAAATTCTTCTGATAGAAATATGCTCAGTCAGGCCAATTTTTCTGAGAATTTGATTTAGGCTAAGGAATGCTGATCATTCACTACCTAGCCTTTGCTTGATGCCTCTCACAATTTTGGTGGCAGATGACGATTTGGGAACCCGCCTCGCCGTAAGCGATTACTTAGAGCTGGCAGGGTATCTGGTGGTGATGGCAGAAGACGGGAAGAAGGCGCTGTCTAAAGTGGATCAGTTTCATCCTCACCTAATTGTGACGGATGTGGTAATGCCCCAAATGGATGGCTATGAGCTAGTGCGCCAAGTGCGGCTGAAACCAGCCCTGCGGCTGTTGCCGGTCATTTTCTTGACCGCCCGCACCAATACGGAAGAGCGGATTCGGGGCTATCAGTTGGGCTGTGATGCTTATTTACCCAAGCCGTTTGAACTGCCTGAACTAGGTGCAGTGATTCGCAATTTGCTAGAGCGATCGCAATTAATTCAGTCAGAATGGCGGCTGCATACGCAGTCTCAGCCCGCTCATCCAACCGTAGCCGATCATCTGCCGCACAAAACCCACGCGATCGCCATGGTCAACAACCTCGCTCTGACGCCGCGAGAACAGGGGGTGCTGTCCTTCCTCACCGATGGGCTGTCGAATAACCAGATTGGCGATCGCCTCCATCTCAGCTCCCGCACCGTCGAAAAATACGTCAGCAGCCTCCTGCGCAAAACCAACACCAGCAACCGCGCTGAACTGGTACGGTTTGCCATGGATCATCATTTGGTCGAATGATATTGTTGGAATAAATGCATCACACCCGGTAGGGGCGACACGGTCGTTCGCCCTAGTTTTTAGTTACCCTGGTTGCCCCAATTTCTTCGGTTCACGCCTGCAATTCCTCCAGTAGCCCTTCACAGGCATCCATTAATAGGTCGATGACATAGTTGAAGCCTTCGGTACCCCCATAGTAGGGATCCGGCACGTCGCGGTCGGGATAGGTGCGGCAATAGCTACACATCAGTTTTACCTTATGGTCATACTGCCCCTTGGGTGCCAGCCGCAAAATATTGGCATAGTTTTCATGATCCATCGCCAAAATTAGATCAAACGCTTCAAAGTC
>CASBQJ010000261.1 GCA_949127705.1 Synechococcales cyanobacterium PMM_0085 | reverse complement strand
GTCATAATCACCCTCAATAACCTGATGCGTCAGCTGGTTGAGGTAAGGGTAGTGGTCAGCCGGGATTAGCGCAAGACCCTGCGCCGCCGCTGCGGAATAATCCGCCGCCTCGAACGGAAAGTTCAGTTCCTGGAGCGTAAATCCATAAATATGACTGTCAATCGCATTCCAGGCATGATCTGCCATCTCCAACGAAAAACCTGCTTTGCATAAACAGCCCAGCGTCGCATCCACATAGCGCAACATCGCTGGCCCCACATTGATCCGTGACACCAGCGGCATCGTCGCCCAAGGGTGACGCAACAGCACCGCGTGAGCCGAGGTCGCCCGCCGCCGCATGGCCGTCTGCCAGTCAGTTTCAAGGCTAGGCACATCAATTTCACTGACCACAATGTCAACAATGCCATCCAGCATGTCGTCCTTATTGGCTACGTGGTGATATAGCGACATGGCCTGAACGCCCAAATCCTGAGCCACCCGCCGCATTGAGAGTGACTCAATCCCCCCCTCATCCGCCAGCCGGAGTGCCGCGCGCAGGACTCGCTCCCGACTCAGCGGGGCTGGGGGCATTGGATTGGGGGTGCTTGCCTTAGCCATCTAACCTTTCTCACAGGGACTCATGCCGCTTTCCATCTTGACAAACTTACGGCGTAAGTTAAACTTACACTGTAAGTCTATGAGATCACACCATGAAAGCCATTGTCCAGAGCGAGTATGGTTCAACGGACGTGTTGAGATTGGCAGAGGTTGACCCGCCCGTCGTGCCAGACAACGGCGTACTGGTACAAGTTCACGCCGCCTCCGTCGATGCCGGTACCTGGCATCTGATGCGCGGGACGCCGTTCCTTATCCGCTTCATATTCGGGGGACTACTCAAGCCCAAAATCAAGATCCTCGGCGCTGCTGTAGCAGGACGGGTTGAAGCCGTTGGCCAAGGTGTCGTGCAGTTTCAGCCCGGTGATGAGGTCTTTGGCGAGCTCTCCGAGTGTGGGTTCGGCGCATTTGCCGAGTATGTCTGTGCCCCTGAAGCGGCATTGGCGCTGAAGCCTGCCAACGTCTCATTCGAGGCAGCGGCAACCGTTCCAGTTTCCGCCTTGACTGCCCTCCAGGGTCTGCGAGACTGTGGGCAGATTCGGGCAGGACAAAAGGTGTTGATCAATGGGGCCTCCGGTGGCGTGGGTTCTTTTGCGGTGCAGATTGCTAAGGCATTGGGCGCTGAGGTGACCGCCGTATGCAGCACGAAAAAAATGGACATGGTGCGCTCACTCGGTGGCTCTGTAGGAGCAGACCATGTGATAGATTACACCCAAGTAGATGTCGCTCAAACTGGGCAGCAGTATGACCTGATTCTGGATGCGGCAGCCTACCGTTCGGTGTTCGACTATCTGCCAGTATTAGCTCCCCAGGGCACCTATGTCTTGGTCGGCGGCTCCACCGCCCGGCTTTTCCAGGTGATGCTGTTTGGCTCTTGGATTTCAAGGATCAGTCGTCGGAGCGTGACGTGCCTAGCGGCAAAAACCAATCAAGCAGACCTCGTGATGTTGAAGGATCTGATGGAGGCCGGAAAGATCGTTCCCTGCATCGATCGCTGCTACACCCTAAGCGAAGTCCCCGCCGCCATTCGCTACCTTGAACAGCGGCAGGTACAAGGAAAAGTCGCCATCAGTGTTTGACAGGTGGCGTCTGGTTAGCATTAATTTTCTTGCTGGAGATATTTATTCATGGATACGTTGACAATTAGGTGCTTGAGTTATGCAGCGATGGGAACCCTGGCAATGGCTACAATCCTGCCGATGGCTGCTCAGGCAACGCCCTACAGCGTCACCTGTCAGGCGGTTATTCCTGTGAATCAAGGAGCGAGTCTAATTTACCGGGTGACGGGTAATCTGTCGGCACCCACAGCAATAGCAACTCCCCAGAATCCAATCGGAACAACGCTACTCCTGAGCGTACAGCGGCGCGATCGCCATGGTTCTATCCAGACCGTACTCAGCGCCTCTTCATTAGTTGACTACGAACAGCTCGCCCCAGATGCCGACTATTCCCAGATACCCTTTGACAGAGCATTTCGCGCTCAGCCCAATAATGGCGATCGCCTCTATGTAGCCCCGGCTTCGATACACGGACTCTATGCCAGCCTGCGCCCCATCAACGGCCAGCCGCAGCAAATCCAAATCGTTCATTACCTGAGCGCTAGTCGGCCTGTGCGATCTGCGGCAGGTGCTTGTACGGTTGCGGCTACCTAATCTCGCCCGACTCAAGGTGAATCTCGATGTCTGGTAATGAGGTGTCTCTGGACGGCTGCTCAGAGTGATTAACGGACTCACTTGAAAACAGTCAGGCTATAGTGATGGCGCAATCGGTCAAGTTGTTGGCAGCGATAGTCAAGTGATGTAGCCCACCGAGCGGTTACGGTTGAAATATCGTGCAGATTTATAGGATTTTAATGGGGCAGTTGTCATGCTAAATAATGCTTTTGGTAACGCGATCGCCGCTCGGGCATCTGACAATAGTCAAAATAGTGCTCGTCCGATTGGTCAACTCAGTGGCATAAGAAAATTCCGAGGTGCGGTTGGAATTAGCGATAAAGTCGATTTCTACTCCTTTACCCTCACGGGGCGGAGCAGCTTTAATCTGTCTTTGAATAAGCTAAAGAACAATGTGGATGTGTTCCTCCAGCAAGGGAAACAGGTCATTGCCCGATCAACTAAAGGCGGCAAGAAAGCTGAGGCGATCGCCACCACCTTAGACGCAGGCACTTATTACGTGCGGGTCAACCAAAAAAGCGGCAATAGCAACTATCAACTGACGCTGAATGCATCGCCGCTCTCTGGTCCAGGGCCTAACCCCAATCCTAATCCTAGCGGTTCACGGTTTCTGTCCTACAACTACGGAATCGGCAAGTTCGATCCTATAGTTGGCAAGCTCTCTATCTTGTACAGACTTGATACAACAAGCCCTGATTCCTTTACCGACATTGCAGCGTTGGGAACCAATGTTTACGCAATCAGTGAAACGAAGCTATACACAGTAAATTTCAACACAGGCACCCCCACCTTGGTCGGCAACTTATCTGGCTATAAGGTTTACGGATTAGGGATTACCCCATCTGGCGATCTCTACGGTGTTGGCAATGAGCCGTCTGGATCACTGGGGTTCTTTTCGATCG
>CASBQJ010000260.1 GCA_949127705.1 Synechococcales cyanobacterium PMM_0085 | reverse complement strand
GCCTGGGCGATGCGCCATGCCAGTATGCAGCGCTACCGCACCTTAATCCCAGAACTAGAGGCTCTGACGGGACGCTCCATCCCGGTGAATCGTCAGGGCATTTTACTCTTGCAATTTGCTGAAGATTTGACGGCGTGGGAACCTCTAATCGGGGTACGCCAGCAGCAGGGATGGCAGCTAGAATTATGGTCGCCTGAGCAAGTGGGCGATCGCTGTCCTCAGATTGCGACGGCGCGGCTAACTGGGGCGGTTTATTCCCCTCACGATTGTCAAATTGATCCGACAGCGCTGACCCTATCACTCGTTGCCGCCGCCCAACAGCACGGCGTCGAGTTCAACTTCAATACCACAGTGACAGGCTTAGATTCGAGCCTACCTGAGTGCTCTCATCCAGACTCTACTGAACGCCTCACTCCCCTCCAACGCTGTTCCCAACTCCAGACAACCACCGGGAAACTGCCAGCCGATTGGGTGGTGGTGGCCGCCGGACTTGGTTCGACGCCGCTGCTGGCATCCCTTGCGGCGAGGACTGATCCGTCGGCCTGCCCTGCTCTGCAAATTTGCCCTGTGTTAGGGCAGGCGGTGCGGTTAAAACTAAACGCACCGCTGGGCGATCGCAGCTTTCAACCCGTGATCACAGGCAATGACGTTCACATTGTGCCTTTGGGTAGCGGCGAATATTGGGTGGGCGCGACGGTAGAGTTTCCGGGCGCAACGGGTGAGGTGGCGGCAGATCCAGGCTCTCTACAGCAGGTGATGACAGGGGCGATCGCCCTTTGCCCTGCCCTGGCTAACGCGACCCTCCTCAACACCTGGTCTGGCCTGCGTCCGCGTCCTCAAAACCGCCCTGCCCCGGTGGTAGAGCGCTTGAGCGGCTATGAAAACATCTTGCTAGCGACAGGTCACTACCGCAATGGCGTCTTGCTGGCACCCGCTACCGCAGAGACGGTCAAAAAGGCGATCGCGGGCACCCTGTAGAGCCGCGATTAATCGCGTCTCTACAGAGTATTTATGGATTCAACGGCGTATTTCCCCCCGCGTTTGTGAACGCACCCGCAATATTATTAGGTAAGTTGAGCGGCGAAGCGTTGAACACGCTATTACCCACACTCAGCGTGGTGCTAGCACCCACGTTTAGAATTGCGCCGCCCCCAACCCCAATGCCGCTGGCTTGATTATTCACAAAATTGCCAAAATTCACTGTGGCAATTCCAGCGTTATAAATACCGCCTCCGCTAGAATTTATGGCCTGGTTCCCAGAAAACGAAATCCTAGTCGTGCCACTGCCCGTGACATTCAGCGTCCCCGAGTTGGCAACACCCCCTCCAATACTGGTTGCGGTGTTGGCTTCAAGGCTAGTGCCGTTCAATAGATTCACCGTCCCTGCCTGGATGTTGATCCCGCCTCCGGCACTAGAGGCAGTGTTACCGATCACTCTCGTATTGTTGAGAGTGAGGGTGCCGTTCTGGTTGTAGATTCCGCCCCCCAGCGCGGCAGTATTTCCACTGACGAGGCTGTCTTGCAGAGTCAGAATGCCGCTGTTGAGAATGCCACCGCCATTGCCACCACTGACATTGCCGTTGGCAACAGTCAAGTCTTGAATGGTGACCGTCGCACCGTTCTGCACCGTAAAAATTCGGTAGCTACCGCTGCCACCCCGTTGTACGGTCAGGTTGGCAGCTCCAGGGCCGTCAATCGTCATGCTGCGAGCTAGGTCGGGCAAGGCTGCTGCCAGATTAATCGTACCTGTCAGAGCTGCCCCGGTAAAGGTGATAGTGGGCGTGACCAGCGAGGTGCTGTTGTTGGCAGCCAAAATGGCCTGCCGCAGTGATCCTGGCCCGCTGTCATTGGTATTGCTGACCACGCCATCGTCGTTGAGGATAGTAGCCTGAACCGGGGTAAGGGTACCCACCGTGTAGGAGGTATCGGCCACCAGCGCTAGGCTCACCGTTTCATCTGGCTCAATTGTGGTTAGGTCTTGAATGGGCGTCACATTCAGCGTGACAGCAGATTGCCCTGCGGCAAAGGTAATGGTGCCCTGAGTCGCATCAAATGTAGTGCTACCACTAACGGTATAGTCATTGCCTGCGCCAAATGTGGCGGTTCCTGCCACATTGAATTTGACCGTCAGCGCCCCCGCTATGGATCCAACCCGGTTAAAGGTATAGGTGAAGGGAGTACCGTTATCTTCTGCAATGCTATTTGGTAGAACGGCCAGCGTCACCGTAGCATCGTCATTCACAATCGTGCCCACCACGGGGTCAAGGGTTTGTGAGGTATAGCCTGTGCCATCTTGCAGCGTGAGGACAATCTCTTCATTTAACTCTTCAGCCGCATCTCCGACGGGTGTGATTTTCAACGTTCGAGAGGTGTTCCCTGCGCCAAATTGAATCGTGCCGCTGGTGCCATTAAACGTAAAGAGGTTGCCAGTGGGCGCAGATATTGTGTAATCAGTGTTGAATACTGCGGTTCCAGCAACGCTGAAATTCACCGTCACAGCGTTAGTCGTAAAGGTTGAACGGTTGAAGGTATAAACCAAATCAGTCCCGCTATTTTCTAAGACGCTGGCAGGGCTGATGCTGAGGCTGACGCTACCCTCATCGTTCAGGATCGTCCCAGTAGCAAGGGTTGCAGTGCCGACAACGTAGCCTGTCCCGCTAGTAACTCCCAACAGCACCGTTTCGTTTGCTTCTTGAGTGTTGTCTACAGTAGGATCAATGGTCACTGTTCGAGTGGTTTCACCTGCGGCGAAGCTCAAGGTGCCGCTGGTGGCACCGAAGGTAAATGTGCCGGCATTGGCCGTAGCGATGTAGTCGGCTTCTGCACCTTCAAACGTGGCAGTTCCCCCTACGGAGAAATTTACGGTTAGGGCACTGCCCGTAAACCCAGCGCGGGTAAAGGTATAAACCAAGTTTGGGGTGCCATCTTCTAGAGCTTGGGTGGGCGCAACCGCCACAGAAACTTGGCTTTCGTCGTTGAGCAGGGTACCCTGAACCGGAGATGTGGTCAGAGGGATATAGCCTGTTCCGTTCGTGATGGTTAAATTAACAGTCTCATCGGGTTCAAATAGACCATCGGCAATCGATTTAACTTTGACGACTTTGGTGGTTTCCCCTACCGCAAAGGTGAGAGAGCTAGCCCCCGTGGCAAAGGTACTGATGGTACCGGGAGCCGTCGAGAGGGTGTAGTCGCTAGTGGCACCGCCAAAGGTAGCTGTGCCCCCCAGCGTTAGGTTGACAACAACCTGGCGGTTAGTGAAACCGGTGCGCGTAAAGGTGTAGGTTAGCTCGTCGGGGCTGTCTTCTGTGACACTGGCGGGGGTAATGGCTAAGGCAATTTGGCTTTCATCGTCGGTAATGGTGCTAGTGGCGCTGCTGGCTGGGTCGAGTAAATAGCCTGTCCCTGCTACCAGAGACAAGATGACGGTTTCATTGGTTTCAATCAGGCTATCGGCGGTAGGGACAACACGAACGGTAGCGGTGGCAGAGTTAGCGGCAAACGTAACGGTGCCCGTGTTGCCAGTCACGATTCCGCCCGTTAGGGTGTAGTCGGTATTGCGAACAGCGGTGCCGCCTAGGCTAAAGGAGACGGGCAGGTTATTGCGGATATAGCCAGCGCGGGTGAACGTATAAACCAATGCGGTGCCGTCGTCTTCGGGGGCGCTGCTAGGGGCAACTGCAACTGAGATCGTGCTGGGTGGGATCGGCACATTGACGGCAAAATTACCCAACGCCGTGGTGGAGATAAAGTTCCCGCTGGTATCAAACACTTGCTCCCCTTGGAGGGTAATTTGATAACTGCCGTTGTCGTTGGCGTCCCATGTGCCTCCAGGCGCACTGACTTGGTAGGTGACGGTGCGAGAGGTGCCATTGCCAGCAGGCGTGAAGCTGACCAGGGTGGCAGCTTGGCTGAAGCCTTCTGGCCCAGTTACCAGCAGATCGCCAATACCGAAGCTGGCGCTGTTGAGTTGAACTGCGTCGGCATATTGCACCGTAAAGGTTTGGCTGGTGCCTCCGGCAATGGTGATGGTGGGGGTGGCGATCGCCAAATTAGCGACTCCTGGAGCCGATGTATCTTGAACCGGTAAGGTGATCAGCTTGATGTCTTTGCGAGTAATTTTTGTGGCGTTAACTCGCTGGACAACTGCCAGATACTCTCCTGTGAGCTTATTGCGAATGACTGTATCTCTGGAGTTTCTGCCAGTGCCCTGAGTAATGCTGAGGTTTCTGAACTTGAGACCATCGGCCAAGCGAATTTGATCTTGTCTATCTTGAAAATCAGTAATGATGTCGGCTGCCGCTAGCTGCGCCCCACCGCCGCCGTTGCTGAGCACAAATACATCTCGACCTTGCCCACCCGTCAAGCTGTCGGCACCAGCCCCTCCGACTAGGGTGTCATTGCCCAGCCCGCCCGAGAGCTGATCTTGCCCCGCATCGCCGTATAGGCTATCGGCACCCTCTTCACCCACTAGTCTGTCGTTGCCCTCATTGCCAAATCCAGTATCATTGCCCGCTCCGCCATTCAGCAGATCATTATCTGCCCTGCCTAAAATTAGGTCATTTCCGGCATTGCCGTATAGCTCGTCATCCCCGGCTTCACCCAGCAGCGTATCGTCTGCATCTTCGCCCAAGACCAAATCTGACGTGGTGGTGCCCACGAGGAAGTCAACACCAGCGGTTCCGATAATAGTAGCCATCGACAATTTTCCTAACGAACTTATATAGAGAGGAAGAACAAGAAGGGAGATAGAGAGGAAGAACAAGAAGGGAGCTAATCCGTTACCAACGCCTAACCCCTTAACATTCCCTTGAACGGATCATTGAGAACGATTAAAAGGTCACAGCCTGATGACGTTAAACCACAAGCTGCTGATTTTAAGCTATTTGAAGCCAAACTGTAGCCAAGCTATTGCCAACCCATCACAGCAATCTTGCCCACTTAAGGGTGCTTAAGTTAACTTGATCTCAAACTGTGTTGGTTATTTTTTGATATGTTTTTTGACATAAAAGTACTTCTAAACGCCGGGTGTAGCTTGAGTATGGTGTGTTTTGTTACTTAAATTTATATCAGGCAGCGATTTAGCCATCTACTTTTAGGGTGTGCAGCAGAAATGCCCACTTATCGGCGGCTTCCTCGATTTGTTTGGTGGTCGGCTTCCCGGCACCGTGGCCAGCTTTCGTTTCAATCCGGATCAGTACGGGGTTGGTGCCTGTGTGCGCGGCTTGCAGGGCGGCGGCAAATTTGAAGCTGTGGGCGGGGACGACGCGATCGTCGTGGTCGGCTGTGGTAATTAGGGTGGCGGGATAGGCGGTGCCGGGTTTAAGGTTATGCAGGGGAGAATAGGCGTAGAGCGCCTGAAATTCTTCGGCATTTTCGGGCGAACCGTAGTCTGAGCACCAGGCCCAGCCAATGGTAAATTTGTGGAAGCGCAGCATGTCCAAAACGCCCACGGCGGGCAGTGCCGCTCCAAACAGGTCAGGTCGCTGGGTCATGCAAGCGCCCACCAGTAGCCCGCCGTTGCTGCCTCCGGCGATCGCCAATTTTTCTGAGCAGGTATAGCCCTGAGCGATCAGCCACTCAGCCGCTCCAATAAAATCATCAAACACAGTTTGCTTCTTTAGCTTGGTGCCTGCTTCGTGCCAGTCTTCGCCATACTCGCCGCCGCCGCGCAGATTGGGCATGGCATAGACCCCGCCTAGCTCTAACCAAACCATTAGGCTGGGCGAGAATGACGGGGTAAGCGAAATATTGAAGCCGCCATAGCCATATAGGTAGGTCGGGTTTTGCCCATTCAGCACCATCCCCTTTTTGTGGGTGATAAACATGGGCACCTGTGTCCCATCTTTGCTGGTGTAAAACACTTGCGTGGTGTCGTAGTCGCCGGGGTTGAAGGCGATCGCTGGCTGGCGAAACAGGGTGCTTTCGCCCGTAATTAAGCTGTAACGGTAGATTGTGCTTGGGGTGGTGAAACTGGTGAAGCTGTAAAACGTTTCGGTGTCGTCTGGCTTGCCGCCAAACCCGCCCACCGATCCCAATCCGGGCAACGCCACTTCTCCCAAATCGGTGCCATCTAGGGCAAAGCATTTGATCTGGCTGTGGGCATCTTTGAGGTAGGAAGCAATGAACTGATGGTTCAGGACGCCCACCCCCTCTAGGGTTTCGGCAACTTGGGGGATCAGTTCTTGCCAGTGCTCGCGGCCCGGATTGGTTAGATCGATCGCAATTACCCGTCCGCGCGGAGCCTCTAGCGTGGTGTTCAGCCAGAAGCGATCGCCATCGTTGTCGATTACGCCAAAACTGGCCTCAAATTCGGGGATCAGCTCTACGATCGGGGCATCAGGGCGACTTAGATCTTGATAGAACAAGAGGTTTTCGACTCCGGTGCTGCGAGAGACGTAAAGCAGCAGGTAACGCCCATCCTCGGTAATTTGGATGCCAAACATCCACTCTTTTTGGTCGGGTCGATGGTAAATCAGAACGTCATCCGACTGAGGAGTGCCGAGGCGGTGATAATACAGCTTTTGGAAGTAATTGAGGTCTTCTAGCTGCGTTTGCTCGTTCGGTTCGTCGAAGCGCCCATAATAAAACCCCTGGTGATCGTGCGTCCAGGTCGCCCCCGAAAACTTCACCCACCGCAGATGGTCATCTAAATCCACCCCCGTTTCCACCTCTCGCACAGACCACTCCGTCCAGTCTGAGCCAGATTGCGACAGTCCGTAGGCGAGGCGATTGCCATCTTCGCTGAGCGACAGCCCAGCCAAGGCTACGGTGCCGTCAGCAGAAAGCAGATTGGGATCAATTAAGACCTGTGGCTCGGCGTCCAGGCTGGGCAACGTGTAGAGTACGCTCTGGTTCTGCAAGCCGTCGTTTTTGAAGTAGAAATAGCGATCGCCCTGCTTAAACGGAATGCCGTATTTTTCGTAGTTCCACAGCGCGGTCAGGCGCTGTTGCAGGCGATCGCGCCCCTCAATCTGGTTCAGGTAGCCAAATGTCACGGCATTCTGTGCCTCAATCCAGGCACGGCTTGGCTCAGATGTTGGATCTTCTAACCAGCGATAGGGATCGGCGATCGCTTGGCCGTGGTACTCGTCTACTTGATCCCCTGGAGGGCTAGCCGGGTAAACGAGGGGCGTGTCGGATCGGGGCGTGTCGGATCGGGGCATAGTGAAACGCAGCACACAACACTCCCTAATGTAGCGCCAATCTGTAGCGCCAATGTGGCGACTGATAGCCTACTCGTCTACTCGGTTTGCCGTAGGGGGCACGGTGACGGTAAACGTCGTCCAGCCCTGTTCGCTGGTGGCGCAAATGGTGCCGCCGATCTGCTCTACTAACCGCTGGACTAGAGCCAGACCCAACCCTGTGCCGCCATGTTTATAGCGATCGACCTGTAACACCCGATAGAACTTCTCGAAAATATGGGGCAATTCTGACGCTGGAATTTCTACTTGGTTCCGCAGCTTGAAGCTGGTCAATGCACCCGAATTGGTTTCGCTAGCCGGGTGATAGTGCACCGATAGCTCAATCCCCATGCCTTTTGGGGTGTATTTGCAGGCATTGTTCAGCAGCTCTGCCAAAATCCGCCGCAGAATAGTGGGATCGGTGCTGAGCGCGGGGGTGTCGGGGCGGCAAGACAGCGTCAGCGTTTGCTGATAGGTAACTACACGAGTGCGAAAGGGTTCGACCAGCTTCGGCAGCCATTCGGGCAAGTGAATGGCTTCCCCTGAGATGGGGAACACAGA
The DNA here is from genome assembly GCA_949127705.1 of Synechococcales cyanobacterium PMM_0085. Lineage (GTDB taxonomy): Bacteria > Cyanobacteriota > Cyanobacteriia > Elainellales > Elainellaceae > CASBQJ01. The sequence goes on along the minus strand of CASBQJ010000260.1, from coordinate 5,014 downwards.
TTCTTCCATCCGCTGTAGATCCAGCAGATCGTCGATCAGTTCGGCCTCACGCGCTAGTTCACTCTCCAAAATATTGAGATACTGCTGCCGTTTTTCTTCTGTGGGGGCAGCTTTGAGCATGTGGGTGGCCATTTTGACATTGGCAATGGGGGTACGCAATTCGTGGGATACCGTGCTGAGAAACTGATCTTTTAGCTGATGCAGCCGTTCTAGCTCGGTTACCTGAATTTGAGCCGCCTGGTAGAGACGGGCTTGGCGAATGGCGATCGCGCACTGGTTGGCCACCTGCTGCACCAGCCGAATTTCAGACTCATTAAACACATAATCTTTGCGATGGATCAGCCACAAGTCTCCAAGCACGGCCTGTTCCATCCCCTGCGACGAATTGGCATCGACAAAAATTGGGCAGGCCAGCATAGCGACCTCACCGCGCTGGGGGTTGGGGTAGAGCGAACAAAACTGAAAATAGTAGCCGAGCTTGAGCTGGTGATAGATTTCGGGCGAATCATCCATTTGGGCGACGCGGCCATAAAACGTCGGGATGGAGTGAAGATATTCGTAGCGAATGGTAGAGGTATTTTGATCTAGGTCATATAGCGCCGCATTGCAGCCCGCTAAACCCAACACCAGCGTTAGCTCCTGCACCGCCGCCTGCAAAATCTGGCCTTCATCGAGTGAGTCGCGCACCTTGTCGGTAATCCGCTTTAGCATCGACTCATATTTCAACACCCGCTCCATTTGCTCAGAGCGCCGCAAAATCTGCTGCTCTAGGTCGGCGTTGAGCTGCTGCGCCTGCTGGTAAAGCCTAGACTGTTTTAGGGCGATCGCCACTTGCTCAATTAAATGCGTCAATAGCTTGACTTCCGCCGCCTGCCAGCGGCGCACCTGCGAGCACTGATGCACGCACAATAGCCCCAACAGCTTCTCCCCGCGCCGAATCGGCATGATCAGCACGGCTTGAATTTGCTGCTGCTGAAACAGGTGCACCAACTCTGGAACCAAGCCCGCTTGTTCAATATCGTTGATGGCATGGGCACTGCCCTGCCGATACAGCGCAATTTGCTGATCGGCGATCGCCTGACTGATGCGCTTGCCTAACAGCGACAGCCAGAGCTGACCTACCGACTCAGCAACGACGACTGCGCCCGCATCGCTTTCAAAGCTATAGATCACCACCCGATCGGCCTGAAGCGCTTGTCTGGCCTCCGTCACCGTATTGTCTAAAATCTCTTGCGGGTCGAGAGATTGGCGAATGCGTTGGGTAATAGTCGAAATCAAGCGCTCTTGCTCAACCTTCTGCCGCAGCGATATCTCCAACTGCTTTTGTTGCGAAATATCGTGGACTAGCCAGCGCAACCGTTCGACCTGCCCCGTACCAGAACACACGCTCCCTGCACGCAGCAACACAAAAGTGGGCTGTTCGGGATTTGCCTTGAGCCTAATTTCAAGCTGCTGATTCTGCGTACCTGGATGACTCAACGTTGCCAGCAGCGATCGCAGAGACTGAATATTTTCTGAGCAGATAAATTCGTTCAGCGGCTGACCCACCAACTCACCGTGCGGCACTTTCAGCAAGTTTGGCGCGGCTTCATTAGCTTCTAAAACAACCCCGCTTAAATCTGTGACCAAATACCCTTCTGGGGCTGTTTCAAATAGTTCTTGGTAATACTCGCTGTCTGCTTTGGCTTTGGTGTACTGAAGCAGCAGCTCATGATGCTTCTTGTGCACCTCTGCCACTGTCGCCTGAAGCTCTACCAGGGTTTGAGCCAGTTCTCCTAAATTTGAACAGGCGGTTTCAACCAAGAAATTGCCATCGGCATGCTGGGACAAACTATCCAGTTGGCGTTGAGCAACCTTGAGTTGAAAATTCAGGTCATGATCACTCACTACGTTACTCCCCCGCCTTCAGGACAAGACTTTACTTGAATGTAGCCTGATGTAGTTTACGCCGCTACCTAAGCAGTGTCACTGCATCAGCAGATGCACTTCTTTTTTAAGCCACCCTAAAACATTCAGGCTGCGTCATTGGCTCCTGAATCATTGAGTTTATTACACGATAGTGGGTAAAGCCGCCTAATTTATAGATGTCCCCATCATAGTTTACGTCATGAGCAATTTCAAATCAGCTCATTTTTGCGGCTAGTAGTCTGAGGCGTAAATCTGCCTACCATTCGTAGTGCAGGCATTTTGCCTGCGCAGGCAAGATGCCTGCACTACACTAGCTAAACTTGCGCCGTCTTCTACTAGTCAAAAATGAGCTGATGCGAGGTAGGCGAATTTCTCTATTTTTTACTGTAGATTTTGCCCCACAGCTCAGCCGGCGATGTGTTCAAGCAAATGCCATTGGTGACTTTCAGTGACCGCTTGATTTACCAGGCTGAACATGCGCCAGCAGTGGTTATCTGTTTGCAGAGGCAGCTCTTCATTTTTCACCACAAAATTGAGGCGCACCTCTTCGCCCAGAGCGAGAGGCTGATCTGAGGGTTTATCAATGAGCACCTCTACGGTGACCAACTTAGCGTAGGCTACACCGCCTGGCACTTCCCGAGCCACCACATAATCGTCTGCATCATAGATGACATCACAATTGCAGGACCGCAGCAGTTCTTCCAACGAATGGCGGAATCGGTCTAAAGATGTAGCAACTTTAACTAGGCAGGTATAACGAGCCATAATCAATCCAAGCCAAGCAACTGTAATTAAAACAACCCAGACATCAAATCGACCACCCACAGTGCTGCGAACCTAATCTACCAAGTCGCAGTATGTTTGCACTAGTCGAGAACCACACCGTTGAACAGGTTCTGGGTGAAATTCGGATATTTGCATACCAACCATTAAAATCTGTGAGGAAGCCTATGAAGACTGGGGGGAAGTCCGTTAAGAATAGGTTATTTCCTTACACTAAATAAGGTATCAAATCATCTTTGAAGATATTACCATTACTTTCCGCCGATCTGTCTACATTAACCAGAGAATTGTAGGCACTGTTAGGACATTGATAAACTTAGCTCTTGCGTGCCCACTTCTGATTAGACTCAGCGGCCTGATTAGGCTCAGCGGCCTATATTGAGCTAACTGTTGTCCCTCAAGGTACATACCTTAATCTACCTAGCCAAGGACATGCACTATGATAACGGTTGCCTAAATGGATTAAACACTCTCGTAAAGCGAGGATTGAGACGTTTAGGCGGCGTCTTAATCCCTCGGATGCATTTATGACAATAGAATTTGATGAATTTGATGAATTTGATGCAATTGCCTCAATAACGTACCTGACGGCTTAATGATTCCTTTCGATATTGCAGTTTGTCGCCGTCAATCGAGACCAGTAACTCGCTCAGTCGCTGTAACAATCACGTCAAAAGTGCGGCTGTCTGGCTAACATTTACAGAAAAATGATGCACGGAAAAATGATGGAGTTGATCTTTGGTTTTAGCCCTGGTCGATTGACCTCAGCTAGTGATGCTACTTTATCTGTAATTGATTATGCTTAATCACCCGACGCCTCATCTGCGATCGCTACTATGAAGTCGGTTAATTTATTATTCGTCCCATAAGTTATTTGTCCTATAAGTTGTTCTAATCGTATTTGTTGTTGCTAATAATACCGTGGCGCTAATTTTGAGGATAATTTTGAGCCGGAGGGTAAAGTTCTTGATTGCTAAGTCTGATTTGCTGGTTTCCTGATCTAGGTTGGTCAGCCAGAAACAAGTATGTTTAACTCATAATTCTTAAGTAAATTCTTAACAACAAGCACCATGAGCAACAAAATAGCATTTCCTCGTGGCTGGTTAGTCGTATTTGAGGGGGTAGAGGGCTGTGGCAAAACCACACAGATGAAGCGATCGCATAATTGGTTAATGCAAGGCGACTGGTGGGTGCCGTCTGCCGCATCCGCATCACCGCCGTCTATTCTGGCGACCCGTGAACCGGGCGGGACGGAGCTAGGACAGGGTATTCGCCAACTATTACTCGATCCGACCCTGCCTGAACCGATGCAAGATCGAGCCGAACTGTTACTCTATGCTGCCGACCGAGCCCAACATGTGGAAGGCATGCTAAAGCCAGAGCTGGCGAAAGGGACACTGATTTTGTGCGATCGCTATACAGATTCCACGGTGGCCTATCAAGGCTATGGCCGGGGCTTTAGCCTGGATTTAATCGACCAACTGAATCAAATGTCCACAGCTGGCTTGCAAAGTGACTTAACCCTGTGGCTCGACGTAGATGCCAGCATTGGCCTCAGTCGCACCCATCGCCGAGGATTTGCCGATCGCATGGAGCAAAATGCGTTGGAGTTTCATCAGCGAGTCCAGCAGGGGTTTGGGGTAATTGCTAGGACGAACCCACACCGGGTTGTGCAGATTGACGCCAATCGCCCCGAGGAGGAGGTATTTGTCACCGTTCAAGCCACCTTGCGCCAGTATTTGAAGCAGTGGTACGGCATTTAGCTCAGACCATACACTCAGAAAGACCCATGCACTCGAAGTGGTGTTTTAGGTGTCCCGGCGTGGTAGAAGGGTGTTGAATCGGCCTAGAACCGTTATTTTAATGAAGGGTGCTGTCATTGAGTCGTGCTGCGGAGCGCGTTTACTCTTTTACACCCTGCCAAGGTTTATTTTTGCTCCTTCACGTCGTCACTCCATGACCACCCGCCGCATTGCCGACCTGCTTAAAACTGGCCAGCCAGACGAAACCACCACGATTCAGGGCTGGGTTCGGACGAAACGCGAACAAAAAGAATTTACGTTTATTGAAGTCAATGATGGCTCGTCGATGGCAGGCTTGCAGGTCGTTGTCACCCAGACGGTGCCGGGATATGCTGAGGCGATCGCCCGACTGAACACGGGTGCGTCGGTTGAAGTGGCAGGAGTTTTGGTGCCTTCATTGGGCAAAGGGCAGCGGATTGAGCTAAAGGCAGCGTCGGTGCTGGTGCATGGAGAGGCGAATCCAGAAACCTACCCATTGCAGAAAAAACGCCACTCCTTCGAGTTCTTGCGCACCATTGGGC
>CASBQJ010000259.1 GCA_949127705.1 Synechococcales cyanobacterium PMM_0085 | reverse complement strand
GGTCAGTACGTTCACAACTCCCTTTGGCGATTTCAACTACACCCTCGATTTTGGGGATAATTTACAGATTCCATTTACGGTCGTCAGCGGCAGTTCTAGCATTCCGGTAGTGCTGGATCTGTCTAATGGCACCCTTGGAATAGATTTGATCCCAGCTACGGCAGGGAATGAGGTATTCATTCCACTCAATACGCTGGCTGGCAATTTGACGTTCGACAATGGGCAGGTGGCGATCGCCATTCCCACGGCTCTAGGTACCCTGGGCGGCAGGTTTGATTTAGTTCAGCTGGTGAATACAGAGGTGGTGCCCTTACTTGACAGCATGTCGGGAACGCTATCGGTGGCAGATGGGCTGTTGACCGCTGACCTAACTAGCTCCGCTGGGAGTTTTGCGGGCACGCTTGATGGTGGACAGTTTCTCGATCAGGTGACTCAAGTGGTAGCTGGAACCTCCGGCACCGTCACGATTGGCGATGGCATCATCGTCAGCAATCTCACGACCCCAGCCGGGGATCTAATCGGCACCATTGATCTCATGGATATCACCGGGTAATTTGATTTTGGTTTTCGGTGGTTTTAGACCCGCTGGGTAGGGACATGGCACTGCCATGTCCCCTAGTTTGTGGTCAGCCTCAACAGACGTACACCAGTTTGCGATAATCACAGAGACTCACCGTCTCAATACTTTTCCAGGAGTTTCGGCATGGACGTTAAAGCAGCGATCGCCTATGAAGCGGGTCAGCCCTTTACCATTGAAACGGTTCAGTTAGAGGGGCCGCAAGCGGGCGAGGTGCTGGTGGAAATTAAAGCCACTGGCGTTTGCCATACCGATGCCTATACGCTGTCGGGCAAAGACCCCGAGGGACTATTCCCGGCAATTTTGGGGCATGAGGGGGCAGGGGTCGTGGTTGACGTGGGCGCAGGGGTAACGTCAGTCAAACCGGGCGACCATGTAATTCCGCTCTACACGCCCGAATGCCGCACCTGTGACTATTGCCTCAGCCGCAAAACCAACCTCTGTCAGGCAATTCGCTCCACCCAGGGCAAAGGACTCATGCCCAACGGCACCAGTCGCTTTTCAATTGGCGGCAAGATGATCCATCACTATATGGGCACCTCCACCTTTGCCAACTACACCGTGCTGCCAGAAATTGCTGTCGCCAAAATCCGCGAAGATGCGCCGTTTGAGAAAGTCTGCTACATCGGCTGTGGCGTCACAACGGGCGTGGGTGCAGTAGTCAACACCGCCAAAGTGGAACCGGGTGCAACTGTGGTGGTATTTGGATTGGGCGGCATTGGGCTAAACGTGATTCAGGGCTGCCGGATGGTCGGTGCCACTATGATTGTGGGCGTAGATTTGAACCCGAAGAAAAAGGTATTAGCCGAACAGCTTGGCATGACCCATTTCGTCAACCCCAGTGAAATTGAAGGCGACCTGGTGGCTCATTTGGTGGAATTGACCCAGGGCGGTGCCGACTATAGTTTTGAGTGTATTGGCAATGTCAATGTGATGCGGCAAGCGTTGGAATGTTGCCACAAAGGCTGGGGGGAAAGCATCATCATTGGCGTGGCGGGGGCAGGGCAAGAAATTAGCACGCGTCCATTCCAACTAGTAACGGGGCGGGTCTGGAAAGGATCGGCCTTTGGTGGCGCTAGAGGCCGCACTGATGTGCCCAAAATTGTGGATTGGTACATGGACGGCAAGATCAATATTGATGATTTAATCACGCATGTGATGCCAATTGAGCAGATCAACGACGCCTTTGATCTAATGCACCGGGGCGAAGGCATTCGCACCGTACTCACGTTTTAGGCAAGGTGCTATGGGGTGTGTAGGTGTAATTTATCCAGTGGTAGTGTTCCCATGTCAGCAGCCTTGACGCTTCGGTCTGAAAACGCCTGTTTTGGCGGTACGGTTGGGTTTTATAGCCATCCGTCTACCGTCTGCCATGGCGAGATGCGATTCTCGATTTACCTGCCGCCCCAGGCCAGTGCGGGCACGGTGCCCGTGCTGTATTTTTTGTCGGGGCTAACCTGCACCGAAGAAAACTTTATGGCAAAAGCAGGCGCACAGAAGTTTGCGGCCAAGTACGGGCTAATGCTGGTGGCACCCGATACCAGTCCGCGCGGGGCTGGCATTCCCGGTGAAGACGATGCCTGGGATTTTGGCACAGGGGCAGGTTTTTATGTGGATGCGATCGCAGAACCGTGGCGATCGCACTACCGCATGTACTCTTACGTCGCCGAGGAACTGCCGCGCTTAATTGCCGACCAGTTTCCAGCCGACCCAACCCGTCAGGGCATTAGCGGCCATTCTATGGGGGGGCATGGGGCGCTGATCTGTGCCCTCAAAAATCCAACTCAATACCGCTCTGTATCTGCCTTTGCCCCGATCGCCGCCCCGATGCAGTGCCCTTGGGGACAAAAGGCTTTTAGCCATTATTTGGGTGCCGATCAAGCCACCTGGCGCGCCTACGATGCCACCGAACTGGTACAAACCACCCAGCTCAATTTTCCGATCCTGATTGACCAGGGCACGGCAGACTCGTTCCTCACCACCCAGCTCATGCCCGATTTGTTTGCAGCGGCCTGTGCTCGGGTCGGGCAACCGCTGATCCTGC
>CASBQJ010000258.1 GCA_949127705.1 Synechococcales cyanobacterium PMM_0085 | reverse complement strand
TGGCAGCGTAACTTCTGGCAGCGTAACTTCTGGCAGCGTAACTTCTGGCAGCGTAACTTCTGGCGCAGCAGCCGGGGTGGGGGATTCGTCTGGTAAAGGGTCGGGGGCGCTGGCTTGCCTACGCGGATCGCGGATCGCCTCTGGAGCAATTGGCAGATCGGGCGGCGTCACGCTGTCTGAGACGGGTGGTGCGATCGGCTTAACAGGCGGTTTCCTAGCAGGTTTGGCAGGTTTGGCAGGTTTTACAGAGTTAGCACGCGGCTGTTTGGCCGTGGGTGTTAGGGAGCGATCGCCATCTTGTAGCTGTTTGGGCGTTCGGCTTTGCCGTCTCGAAGCGAATCGCGCTGGCGTGGTGGCAATGGCGCGGCTCGTCCGGTTTGAGAGTCCCCCCAGGGCAGCGGGTAGCGAGAGTCGCTGCACCTGTTGCTGTAGCTGTCCTGGCAGTTCTTGAGCCGATTTTCGCAGCACCTCCCCTAACGTGCGGGCAGCACCAGGCAGGCGGGTTTGTTGATCAATGGGAGTGAGCGATCGCCGCATCTCCAGCGATTGCCATGCCAACCAACCCAGCAGCGTCACACTTGCCACCTGGCCGAGCAATACCCCTCCAGTCATCCGCCCGGCGCACACCCACAGCACCAGCGCATAAAACATGCCAATGCCACTCAGCACAAAATCGTTTTTGCGGTAAACCTCTGGAAAGAAAAATGCCGCCATGTACAGCCCAACGCTGCCAAAACCCACGATCAGTGCCAGGATATATGCCACGGTTCTGCCTCCAGTTGAGGACTACACTCTCAATTCTGCGTGAGAATGGCTCAATTCGTGAGAGATATAGAGAGATTCAATCCATCGATTCGCGGGCAGGCGATGACGCTGTTGAATCAGAGCATGGTTTATGCCAGATTCAGATGCCAAATCAATCATTGATCACGGCAGATCAATGCTTGGGTAGGGGCATGGCACTGCCATGCCCTGACAGAATGTGTGCCGTGCCCTGACAGAATGTGTGCCGTGCCCTGACAGAATGTGTCGCATCCTCTGGAGAAGGTCATGGCAGTGCCATGACCCTACAGAATGTAATGTAGAGAAGCCCTACCTAAGAGATATCCTGTAGTGGGCAGCCCACCCCCCCGCATCTCCAAACCCGTTTCCCATTCATCCTTCCTCTTTCAAAATGAACGTTTGGCAATCTCTTACCCTCACCACCACTCCTCTGCCCACCTGGATTCGAGGCAGCCTGCTGCATAGCTGGGTGGGCGCACTGCGGGCATGGCGCAAGGGGAGCGTGTTGATGCAGGAGTGGGCAGAGCCAATTGGGGCACTGATCGCGGTGATTGTGTTTTTGCTGGCTCCGTTTGTTTCGACCGCCCTAGTGGGGGTGCTGTTAATTGCCTGTGCCAGCTATTGGCTGCTGCTCACGCTGTCGGATGAACGCGACACGGGACTAACGCCGATTCATTTGCTGGTGTTACTGTATTGGTGCATTGCCACGGCGGCAACGGCGCTGTCTCCGGTCAGGATGGCGGCAGTTTCAGGTTGGTCAAAGCTAACGCTCTATATGCTGCTGTTTGCCTTGCTGGCACGCGTATTGCGATCGCCCCGCCTGCGGTCTTTTCTAGTGACTGGGTATCTGCTGACGGCGCTGGCGGTGAGTGTTGAGGGGATGCGGCAGTGGTTTTTTGGCGCAACTGCACTGGCCACTTGGGTGGATGTAGATTCAAGTCTGGCGGGCACCACTCGCGTCTATAGCTACTTGGGTAATCCCAACCTGCTGGGCGGCTACTTAATTCCGGCGGTGATGCTGAGTGCAGCGGCAATCTTTGCCTGGAGCCGCTGGTTGCCCAAAGCATTGGCCGTGGTAATGACATTGACCCACACGGCCTGTTTGATTTTGACCTTCAGTCGCGGAGCCTGGATCGGATTTGTGGTAGGCGGCTTTGTCTTAGTCCTGCTGCTGGTGCATTGGCTGAGCATTCATCTGCCGCGTTTCTGGCGACGCTGGGCGATGCCGCTAGTGTTGGGCGCATCTGCTGCGTTTGTGGTAGTGGCGGTGCTGGCGGTGGCTCCCCTGCGCGATCGCGTCCTCAGTATGTTTGCCGGACGCGAAGACAGCAGCAATAACTTTCGGATCAATGTGTGGGCTGCCGTGCAAGATATGATCCGCGCTCGACCTGTTCTTGGCATCGGCCCTGGCAATACGGCGTTTAATGCGGTTTATCCTCGGTTTCAACGCACCGGGTACACCGCCCTCAGCGCCTACTCAGTATTTTTGGAAGTGTTAGTTGAAACGGGTGTTATTGGGTTTACCTGTTTCCTGTGGCTGCTGCTGGTCACCTTTAACCAAGGCTGGACACAGATCCAGCGGCTGCGGCAGGCGGGCGATCGCAATGGTTTCTGGTTGATAGGGGCGATCGCTAGTATGCTCGGGATGCTAGTTCACGGGCTGGTCGATACCGTCTGGTATCGGCCTCCCATCAGTACACTTTGGTGGCTAATGATTGCGCTAGTGGCCAGTTACTATAATTTCCAGCCGTCAACAGTTAGGGGTCCAGCAAGCGCGGAAGTCGAGTAGGCGTTAGATTTCTTTAACTGGTCTTAACCACATTTGTGAGTGGCCGCTGTTACATTGTGTAAAGAACAGGCGTGTAAAGAACAGATGTGTAAAGACCAGGTCGGCAGGCTCTTTCAGCCAGATACCCTATCTTTAACGCCTAGACAGGGTGCCTTTATATAGATGCTGGGAAATTACTGGCTGGCAATTTACTTGTAGGCAGATTATTTTCTGGTAATAATAGCTATCTGCAATAGCATTCCGCATTACCAAATAGGTACAGGAGATGTCTGTCCAAGGTGCCTTAGAGTTAACTGCGACGTTGGGTGAGCTACCTGTTTGGGAGACTCATATAGAAGCGATTTGTCCTGGTCGAAACCTGACAGCCGCGTTTGAACGAGAACCTTTACTCCCCGGCGTGATCCTGACTCAAAATCATCGTTATCGGGGGATGATTTCGCGACGGCGCTATTTTGAACGGATGAGTCGCCCCTACAGTCAGGAAATTTTCACGCGACGTCCCATTGAGATTTTGTACAGCTTCCTGACCGCTGACCATCTCATCCTTGCAGAAAATACGCCAATTGTTCAAGCGACTCGCATTGCCTTACAGCGATCGCCGGAACTCGTCTACGAGCCCATCATCATCCAATTTAAATCTGCTGGAGCTGAAACCTACAAGCTACTAGATTTTCATCAGCTATTGCTAGATTATTCGCAAATCCCCGACCTGGCCATGCAGCATCTTCAGCAAACCGAACAAGGTGCCCGCATTGCGGAGGCGAATTTGCGCAAGCTTCAAAATAACTATGCTCGCTATCTGCAAAATGAAAAAATGGCGTCTTTAGGCCAATTAGTGGCTGGAGTGGCGCACGAAATTAATAACCCGATGAACTTCATTCACGGCAACATTAAGCATTTAGTAGAATACAATCAGCATCTCCTCAGGCTGATTCAACTGTATCAACAGCAGTGCCCTGAGCCAACAGGAGCAATCAAAACTGCAATAGAAGCCATTGATCTAGATTTTTTGCAAGCAGATATCCCACGGCTGCTTGAATCAATGAAAGTAGGCAGCGATCGCATTCGGCAAATTGTATTATCGCTTCGCAATTTTTCTCGCAGCGATGAATCCGAATTCAAAGTAGTAGATGTTCATCAGGGGATTGACAGCACGCTGATGATTTTGCAGCATCGGCTCAAGGCGCGTCTACATTATCCACCGATTGAGGTGATTAAAGAGTATGGCCATTTGCCACTCATTGAATGCTTCCCTGGGCAGCTGAATCAAGTGTTTATGAATATTTTGGTCAACGCGATCGATGCCTTAGAAGATGTTAGCGATCGCAGCACAGCGCAGGGGTCGGATCACCATCTGGATCAAATCACCATTCGAACATCTTTCCAGGATGCAGGGTGGATACAAGTCGCGATCGCTGACAATGGTCCTGGCATTCCCGAATCGATTCAGCAACGCATTTTTGATCCATTTTTTACCACCAAACCTGTCGGCAAAGGGACGGGAATGGGCATGTCGATTAGTCATCAAATTATTAGCGAACGCCACGGCGGCAGACTCAGTTTTCGCTCTACGCCTGCCACTGGGACGGAGTTTTTGATTCAATTGCCGATTCATCTTGGCGTTGATCCGCTAGCCCAAATCTAAACCCCGCTCCTGAAAACGCAGGGTCGAGCGGCACTCAGTGCGATCGCTGCGGCGCAGTCTCGTCGCCACAGCAGTGTCCATCGCCATCAGCAAGCGATCGAGGGAACTCAGCAATTACCCATCCAATCAACCTCGCGCCCCGCTCGCGAGATTGATGTGCCCACTGTCGCTTGACAATCCACCAAAAGCCCTATATTAATAAGTAAGTAATCACTCACCTATGGCGCGCCTCCCCAAAATCACCAACGACGAAATCCTTGCTGCAGCGCGGCAAGTTTTTTTAGCTGAGGGTGTCGGCGCGTCCACCCTGACGATCGCCGAGAAGGCAGGTATCTCTGAAGCCTCAATTTTCAAGCGCTTTGCCACCAAGCAAGCCTTGTTCCTGGCGGCTATGGGCATTTCTGAAACCCCGCAATGGGTCAAAGATCTGCCGCGTCGCCAACCCACCGCCGCCATCAAATCAGAACTCAGCCAAATCTGTCGCGAAATGGTGGCATTTTATCAGAAAGTTTTGCCCCGAGTCTTGATGATGATGGCTCAAAACAAGCAGCCCTTCCCACCTCCGCCAATGCGCGATACCAATTTACTGGCGGGCTTTTTAGAACGGGCGATCGCCCAAGGCTACATCCAATCTGGCAATGCCAAAGTTATTGCCCATATGATTGTCGGCGCGATTGTCAACTATGTAATTATGACGACAATCGCTAACAAAATTTCTATCCCACTCCCGTTCACGTCGCCGTCTGTTGACCCGGATACCTTCGTTGAGCAATTGATTGAAACAGTGTGGACGGGCATTGCTCCCGATCGCTAATTTGTTGCTGTATTTTTTTGCCCTATTAATAAGTAAATACTTACATTTTTCAATTATTCCCACCAGTTCTGAGAGGACAACCCGATGCTGAATGCTCCTGCTACCCTCCAATCCAACCCCTCACCCACCCCTAAGCCGAAACGGCGCAAATAGCGACGGCTTGGCATCTCTAGGGTGATGGTGTTATTGGATCTCGGAGGGTTTAGATTAAAACTATTGAATTCATGTGCTGACAATCAATCCGAATTGATTACACAATCGGTAGAGCGAAAAACGATTCAGATTAGCATTAGCGCCAACGGTACGGTGAATGCGAAGCGATCGATTAATCTCAGTCCAAAAACGGCGGGTGTGATCAAACATTGATTGTTGAAGAGGGCGATCGCGTCCGTCAGGGTCAGGTGATTGCCGTGATGGATGACTCTAACCTGCGCGGGCAGCTAACCCAAATGCAGGGACAGCTCGCCCAGCAAGAAGCCGATCTGCAACGCTTGATTGCAGGCAACCGCCCGGAGGATATTGCTCAAAAACAAGCCCGGTTGAACAGGGCCAAAGCAGAACTGCGGCAACACCAAGCCGATGTCAACAGCAATCAATTACTGTATGAATCCGGCACAATTTCCCGCCAAACTTACCAACCGGCTAGCTACCACTGCCCGTGATCAGGCTCAGGCTTCAGTCATGGAGACGCAGCAATCACTGGTGCTATCGCAGGCAGGATCTCGCCGTGAGGAAATTGCCGCCGCCCGCGCTCAAGTGCTAGCCGCAAGGGGCGCGCTACAAACGGTTCAAGCTGAACTCAACGACACGCAAATAGTTGCTCCCTTTGATGCCATCGTGATCGAAAATATGCCAATGTGGGTGCTTTTGTTAGCCCCTTGATGGCGGGTGGCAGTGGCGCTTCTGCGTCCTCATCGTCGATCCTCCCGCACAACCGTCTACTGGCTCAACCGGGATCGGCTTCCCCAAGGATGGTTGGGCGATCGCTTAACCAATTGTCCGAATCAGCTTTCTGGGGGACAACAGCAGCGAGTGGCGATCGCCCGTGCCTTAGTCAATTAACCTGCCCTGCTTTTAGCGGATGAACCCACGGGTGAGCTAGATACGCAAACCTCGAACGCTGTGATGAGTTTGTTTCAAGATTTGAATCAGCGAGGGATTACGGGGATAATTATTACCCATGAAGCTGAGGTATCAGAGCAAACGCGCCGAATAATCCGCATTCAAGATGGGCTGATTGTGGATCAAGGTGAATATCACCGATAGTTTTTACGGTGACTTCTCCCCTCGTGGTTGCTTCATTGGAGTTGTGGTGTTGCGGCTGCCAACATGGTGTTCACTAATCTGTTGCCATCATTCCCATACCGCCGATGCGCCCAGACCAATCATTCGTCTGCCCTCTGGCGGGGGCGCATTGACTAGATGCAAAATTCGGTTGAAGAAATTCTGAGCTATGACTTGTACTAGCGACCTGGGCTTTTCATTCTCCCCTCTTTGCCTATTTTTAAAGAAGTCTAATCTATAAGATTACGTTGAAGCTATCAATCAAATTCGGCTTTCTGCCAAACGTCCGACAATAGCTAGGTCATTGATCCTCAGCGCATAAAATGCTGTATTTAGTGCCATGCTTTCAAATCTTAGTAATCCTACTCTACCTACAGAGCTGACAACAAGCGAAGCAATTTGGTCTAGCTGGAAAATGGAAGGAATTCTTGCCCGAAATATATACGGTTTGATGACATGATACTGCCATTTATTAAGAGATCAGCTATGATTACAGCCAAGTAATGTTTAGTTGAGGGAATAGTTGGTTATTGCAGCCGCAATCTCCATTGGTTCCATTGAATTGGCCCCCACGAGAAAGGTTTGGAGAGGATCGTGACTATTTACGTTGGCAACCTGTCTTTTCAGGCTACTGAAGATGATTTGCGCGAAGTGTTTGCTGAATACGGCAAGGTCAGCCGGGTCAGCTTGCCTACAGACCGCGAAACTGGCAGAAAAAGAGGTTTTGCCTTTGTGGAAATGGAAGCCGAAGACCAGGAAGATAAGGCGATCGCCGAGCTCGATGGTGCAGAATGGCTAGGCCGTGAAATTCGCGTCAACAAGGCAAAACCTCGCGAAGCCGGTGGCGGCGGCGGTGGTCGCGGTGGGCGAAGCGACAGTTTCTAACCCATCGGTTTTGACCAGGTCTTGGGTGATTGCTGCGCGATCGCCCAAGCTATTTCCAGGGTCAAACCATTAGCGGTTTGGCACTAATTTTTACTGTGCAATGCTGAATTGGAGGGCGGACACATTCGCGCTTCAAACAAGCTTTTGCGCTACTTTATAGCCTTTTCACTTCGGTGCAGTACAGACAAGGGGCTTAAGTCCCTTGTTCTAGAACCCGTGGTGTATTTTGTTTATCTAAAAACTGCCAGAGCACTGCTTAATTGAATTAGTTCGTCTTTTCTCAAGGCGGACTAATTTTTGCGTTGAGTCAGCAATTCTGATGGTGAAACCAGTAGACTTGACTTTTTGAGGGCGTGAATTACTGTCCGGTTTGTCCGGGGACGACGCCCGCCCATGTCATGATTTTGAGATGCAAGTGAGCAGCAAGGCGAATCCATGTCTCGGACACGACTTCTAACCCTAATCGCCAGTATTCTTCTCGGTCTAGGGCTACTGCTGTGGCTGAGTAATTCACTGTTGCAGCTATATGCTGGGCTAGCCGCTATCTCACAACTGCTGGCCAATGCTGTGCTCGCAATCATCCTGCTGCTCATTATTGGTCTGTTGTCAGCGCTGATCTACTACGGGTATTTATTTCTGCGACCCGTCCAGCGCCAGAGTGGGCGATCGCGGCCCCAAGCTCCGGTCGAAAAAACAGCAGCGGCGGGCGAAACGCTGCGGGCAGTCAGGCAACAGGTAGACCAGATTCAAGATGAAGTGGTTCGTCAGGTTTTGCGCGATCGCTCCCACGAAATTGAAGAAAACCTGGCGCGTGGGGAGCTAAAAGTGGTGGTGTTTGGTACGGGTTCGGCGGGTAAAACCTCATTGGTCAATGCCCTGCTGGGTCGAATTGTGGGGCAGGTAGGCGCTCCCATGGGTACGACTGAAGCCGGAAAAACCTACCGTTTTCAGCTGCGGGAGGTGCCGCGTGAGATTTGGATTACCGACACACCAGGTATTTTGGAGACGGGTGTGGCTGGTACAGAGCGCGAACAAGGCGCACGCCGCTTGGCAACTGAAGCGGATCTGCTGCTGTTTGTGCTAGACGGTGACCTGCGCAAGTCGGAATATGAGCCGCTGCGATCGCTTGCCCTGATCGGTAAGCGATCGATTCTGGTATTCAACAAAACGGATCTGTACGCTGAATCCGATCAAGCCGCAATTTTAGAGCGGTTGCGGGCGCGCGTACAAAATTTTCTGGCACCTGTAGATGTGGTAGCTGTGGCCGCCAATCCGCAGACCGTTACCCTGAACAATGGCGATCGCCTCCAGCGAGATCCAGACAT